>DAOTWV010000284.1:0-4161 GCA_034435695.1 Anaerolineales bacterium
CAGCGCTGGGACCTGGATGTCACCGAAGCGCTGGATTTTTCTCCGGGATGGGAAACCCGCCTGCGGGCGCGCGTGCAGGCCGAAGGGCGGCTGCATCCCCCCGCGGGCAGCGATTACTTCGTCTTCCCGCGCGCGGCCTTCACGGAAATGCCCGATTTTGCCATCGGGCGCGCCGGCTGGGATAACTGGATGATTTACCGCGCCCGCACGCTGGGCTGGCCGGTCGTGGACGGCACGCCTTCCATCCTGGCGGTTCATCAGAACCACGATTACAGCCACCTGCCGGGCGGCAAACCGCATTACGATTTGGAAGAATCGCGTCTGAATACCAGACTGGCCGGTGGGGAACGTCACATGTACACCCTGTTCGAGACCAGCCACATGTTTCGGGATGGCCGTCTGCATCCTGCCCCGCTCACCCTGCCGCGTCTGCTGCGCCGCCTGGAACTGATGCTGCTGACTGAAGACGGCAAAGTGCAGGGATTACGCCGGCACCTGCTGCGCCGCGTTCGCCGTCTGCGGAGACGGATGACGGACGGCTGACCACGGACGGCGGACTATCGAATACCCGCCCAACGGCCACGGAATAACACGGATATGCCCGGACTACCCGACTAAGCAACCAGGCGACTAACCGACCAAGCGACCAAAAGACTACCCGACTACTCGACTACCCCCCATGCGTATTGGACAAAACCCCGCCAAATCCATCCATGACGTGCCGCAACCCCAGCCGGTGACCGTTGCACTCATCACCTACATCCCCTTTCTGGGCGGCTACTACGCGCAAAGCCTGGATGTCCTCAAAGTATGCCTCAACAGCATCATCGAGAACACCACCCAGCCCTACGACCTGTTGATTTTCGATAACGCCAGTTGTCCCGAAGTGCGCGCCTACCTGCAAGGCGAACGCGACGCCGGGCACATTCAATACCTGATTCTCTCCGAGAAGAACATGGGCAAGGCTGGCGCGTGGAATTTCATCTTTGGCGCCGCACCCGGTGAATACGTGGCCTACGCCGACAGCGACGTGTACTTTTACCCCGGCTGGCTAGATGCCTTGCTGCGCATAGCCGAAACCTTCCCGAACGTGGGCATGGTCACCGGCCTGCCGCTGCTCACCCCGTCGGAGTATGCCACCGCCACTGTGGAGTGGGCTGAACGTACCCCGGATGTGCAGGTCGAACGCGGCGCGCTCATCCCGTGGGATGACTTTTGGCGTCACACCGCCCCTCTGGGGACGGACGAGGCACGCGCCCGTCGGTTCTACGCCGACAACCCGGCGGTGCGTCTCACCTATCAGGGCGTCAGTGCCTTTGCGGGAGCCGGCCATTTTCAATTTCTGGCACCCAAAGCCGCCCTGCAGGCCGCCTTGCCCTTCCCGACCGACCGTCCGATGGGCAATGTGCGCTCCCTGGATACTGCCATCAACGACCTGGGATATCTGCGGCTTTCCACGCCCCAATGGTGGGTGCAGCACCTGGGCAACACCCTGGATGGATGGGAGGGGGCAGACTCCCTTTCAGGGGGTGCCGCGCCCCAACGGGGACATCATACCCCTCGCGGGCGGGGGCTGTGGGGCTTCCCCCCTTTGCGCCGCGCCCTCTCGTGGCTGAATGCCAAAACCTTCGATTTACTCTACCGCTCAACTACTACCAAATGAAGAAGGCAAAATGATGACTGTAAAATAACGGATTCATCACTCCCCATTCATCATTCATCATTCTGCATTCATCATTCCCCATTCTGCATTCCCTATTCCCCTCATGTCCCGAATCTTCATCAATGCCGACCACGGCATGGCCGTGATTTACTTTTTGCAAAGCGACTTGCTCACCACCCTGCTGGATGCCGGTGTGGAAGTGGTGCTGCTCACCGATGAAGCGCTCATCGAGCGCATCCGTGAAAAATTTGGCCGTCCCGGCCTGATTGTGGAGAGTATGCGCCTGGAACAGGCCAAAGCCTATTTCCAGCACGAGCGCTACCAGACGCAGTGGTGGCTGGATTACCTGCGGCGGGCAGGCGCATCGAAGCGCATCAACCTGGAAGCCGTCAACAGTTATATCCGTCAGGTGGAGGCTGAAGCAGGTGGACGCCGCCGCCGGCTGTACCCGCTGATGAAAGGTACGGCACGCCTGCTGCAAAACAGCCGCACCGCACGGCGTGCGTTGATGCGCGCCCAGTTGCGCTACACCCCGAACATCTACGGCGACCTGTTCGAGCGCTACCGCCCGGATTTGGTGGTTGCCAGCACCTACGGCTGGCGCTACGACCGCTACCTGCTGCGCGAAGCCTATGCGCGCGGCATTCCTACCCTGGCGGCTATCGTGGGCTGGGATAACCCCAGCAGTTACGGTCTGCCGGCCGCGCCACTCACCTGGGCCACCTGCTGGTCGGAAATTCAAAAACAGGAACTGGTGCTGGGCGGCGACTGGCAGCCTGAACAGGTTCATGTGGGTGGTGTGCCGGCCTATGACGGCTACATCCGCCGTGAATGGCTGATGCCGCGTGAAGACTACTTCCGCCTGCACAACCTCGACCCGCAGCGCAAATTGATTACCCATGCCTGCAGTTTCGTCAGTTTTTCGCCCAATATCCAGAACGTGGAAGCCCTGGCGCATCTGGTGGCCGAAGACCGTCTCTCGGAACCGGCGCAACTGCTCGTTCGATTGCACCCCAACCACTTCATGAACGTGGAACGTTTTGCCGCCGAGCGCGAACAAATCCGTACCCTGGCGCGAGAGATGCCGCATGTCCACGTCGTCGAGCCTGTCCCGCTGGGCGGTTCGCTGGGGCACTACTCCGGCGAAGACATGCCCGAAAAGGCCTCCATGATGGCATACTCGGATGTCTTCACCACCGTTTACTCCACGATGGTGGTGGAAGCCTCCTTCCATGACCGTCCGGTGGTCAGTGTGTGCATCGATTCGGAGAAAGGCTGGCCGGGTAAATTCACCCTGCCGCTCTCGCAAATCGGCAACTGGCCGACCCACTCCCGTTTTCGGGCCTCCGAGAGCGGGCTGGTGGCCTCCAACGAGGAAGAACTGCGCCGGGCGCTGGATTTCTTCTTGCAGAACCCGGAGGCCAAACGCGCTGAACGCCGCGCTTTTTTGGAACGCGAATGCACTTACCTGGACGGCAGCGCCGGCCGCCGCACGGCGGAATTCATCCTCTCGAAATGCACCACCTGATACCTGGCACTTGATACGTGATACCTGGTACCTGACACATGATACCTTCCACCCTCATCTCCCACCTCAAAGCCGCCTGGATTGGTCTGCGCTATGGGCCGATGGGCTTGCAGGCCACTCAGGCCAGCGACGACTGGCCGCGCCTGACTCCCGAAGACCTGGCCGATGCACAGGCCTTTTTCCCCTTGTCCAAGTTCTTCATCTTCGGGCACGCCCGCTCCGGCACCACGCTGTTGACCCGCCTGGTGCGCGTCCATCCGCAGGTGCATTGCAATTATCAGGCGCATTTCTTCACCCGCCGCCCTTTCCTGCGCGCCCTGACTGCCGACCCGGATGTACGTGAGTGGCTGGCGCGTCGCAGCAACCGCTGGAACCAGGGACGCGACCTGTCCCCCCTGGTGTTGCGCGTCACCGCAGATTACATCATGGAGCGCGAGGCGCGGGAGTTGGGCAAATCCATCGTGGGCGACAAAAGCCCCAATTCGCTGGTAGATGAAGCCGGGGTGCGCGCTTTGGATGCCATTTACCCCGACGGGCGGCTGATTTTCATCGTGCGCGACGGGCGGGATGTCCTGCTTTCTCACCGCATTCAGTCCTTCATTGACAGCCCGCAAAAACTGGCGCCCCGCGACCTGGAAATTCGGCGCCAGTTTGCAGAGACCCCCGAAGACTTTTTCGCACACCGCAAATCGCTCTTCACGGCGCGCGGCATCCGCCACGCGGCACGTGCCTGGGCGCACAACGTCACCGCCACCCATGCCCTGGCGCAGGAACTGCTTGGCGAACGTTATCTGGCGCTGCGGTACGAAGACCTGCTCGCCAACCCCTGGGATGCCATGCGCCGCATCTGGGATTTTCTGGACGCCGATACCACCCTGCCAGAACTCCCCGCCCTGCTGGATGCCGAAATGCACCGCAACCCGGATGCCGACTGGCAAAAGCAAAAGGCCGATGCCATTGCCGCCAACAT
>DAOTWV010000285.1:0-7745 GCA_034435695.1 Anaerolineales bacterium
GTTGTCCGTCGTCCGTGGTCGGTTGTCCGTCATCCGTCGTCCGTCACCCATTCCACCAGTGTGGGGTGGGCGCTGTTCAGGGTTGCGAGTACGGCATCGGCGAGCGATGTCGCCGGGGTATCCTGCGCATAGCCAAAATACCCCAGGCCGAATTGCCGGGCAGCATGCTCGAAGGTCATCCCGTGGGGCATACGGAACAAATCGGTGAAGGGCGGTTCGTGGGCGGCGATGGGCAGGCGCTCGAAGATGCCGCCGCCGTCGTTGTTCATCAACAGGATGGCGAAAGGCGTTTCCACCTGCTGCAACAGGTGCAGACTGTTCATATCGTGCAGGAAAGCCAGGTCGCCGATGAGCAGCAGGGTGGGGCGGCGGCTGGCGGCGGCTGTCCCTGCTGCGCTGGCAATCGTGCCGTCGATACCGCTCAAGCCGCGGTTGGCGAAGACGTGCACTCTCTTGGGCATCGGCAAAACCTGTTCGCCCAGAAGGCGCACGGCCAGGCTGTTTGCGACGAAGAGATTGCTTTCCTCCGGCAGCGCCTGTACCAGGGGGGGGAGCCATCCGGTGCGGGGCACGGCCTGTTCCTGCGCCTGCCATGCGCATAGCCAATCATTACTGCCGCTGGCAGCCTCCCGTCGTGTGGAGAGCGCCTCCGTCAGCGCGCGGCAGGTCAGCGCGGGGTCGGCGTGCAGCAGGTAACGTACGCGGTGGGTATCGTCTTGCCAGCGGCCATCCGCGCTGATGTGTACCACCTGCGTCTCTGGCGGCAGGCCTGCCAGCCAGTCGAGCGCCCCTTTGCCCACGGGCAGCGCGCCAAAGCGCAGCACCAAATCGGGCGCGGGCATTTCCTTCAGATAGGCTTCGTAGCCGCCCAGCACGAGGTCATCCACGTGAGGGCCGAATCGTACCCCGGAAAGCGCCTCCGCCAGGATGGGATAGCCGGCCTCTCGTGCCAGCGCCGTGACCGCCTGGGGAAATTCCCCGGAGGGACAGCGCACCCCGCACAGGATGACGCCGCGCCGCTTTTGGCGGATGAGGTCACCCAGGGCGTGTACCTGCTCCGGGGTGGGGTGCAGCACCCCGCGGGAGAGCAACGTTGCAGAGGAAGCCCCCACCCCTTGCCCCTCCCCCGCAGGGGGAGGGGTGAAAGGAGAGGGGGATAGGGGCTTGCGGAAGGGGAAGTTCAGGTGCACCGGGCCGGGCGGGGCCTCGAAGCCCTGGGCTGCGGCCAGGGCACGCGCCGCCAGTGTGTGCAAGGAACGCAAGGTACGCGGCGCGGGGGCTTGTTCTGGCAGGGCGACATCCACGAACCAGCGCACGTGCCCGCCGTACAACTTCACCTGGTCGGTGGTCTGGTTTGCGCCGCTGTGACGCAATTCATGCGGCCGGTCGGCGGTGAGCACCAGCAGGGGGATGCCGGAGGCGTCGGCTTCCAGGATGGCGGGGTAGTATTCGCCCGCCGCGGTGCCGGATGTGCACACTACGGCCGCGGGTTGTCCATCGGCCAGCGCCAGCCCCAGGGCGAAGAAGGCCGCGCCGCGCTCGTCGATGGCGGTGTAGCGCTGGATGTCGGCGCGGCGGGCGAAGGCCAGCGTCAACGGTGTGGAGCGCGAACCGGGGGAGATGACCACGCGCCGCAATCCGGCCTGTGCCAGCGCGGCGACGAAGGTCTCAGCCCAAAGCGTGGAGGGGGGAATGTCGAAAGGCATGAGGCAAGTGAGCAAGTAGGCAGGTGTCCCCTCGCCCTCAGGGAGAGGGGCAGGGGGTCAGCCCACCAGGGCTTCCTGTACGGGACGGAATTTGAGCGCCGTTTCGCGCCATTCGGCGGCAGGGTCGGAATCGGCGACGATGCCTGCACCGGCGAAGAGATGCACCTCGTTCCCTGTGGTCAGGGCGCAGCGCAGGGCCACGGCAAAGGTGGCCGCGCCATCGGGTGCCAGCCAGCCGATGGGGGAGGCATACCAGCCGCGCGCCTGCCCTTCGGCCTGCCGGATGTAGGCCAGGGCGGCTGCACGCGGCAGCCCGCCGACCGCCGGGGTGGGGTGCAGCGCGGCGGCTACGTCCAGGGGAGTGAAGCCGCGGCGCAGGCGTCCGTGGATGGGCGTGAGCAGATGCTGGATGTTGCTCAGGCGGTGCAGGCGCGGCGCGGCGGGGATGTCCATTTGCTGGCAAAGCGGAGCGAGCGCGTTGCGGATGGCTTCGACGACCAGGGCGTGTTCGTGTCGGTCTTTGGCGCTGTGCAGCAGGCGCGCGCCCAGTTCGGCGTCCTCTTCCAGGGTGACGCCGCGGCGCATGGAGCCGGCCAGCGCCATGGTGCGCACCTGCCCATCACGGGCGGAGACCAGCAGTTCAGGCGTCGCGCCGAAGAAGGCGTGGCCGGGGCGCGGCTCGAACAGAAAGCGGTAGCAATTGGGGTAGCGCAGACGCAGCCTGTCGAGCGCCAGCAGCGGGTCTACCGGGGACTGGACGCGCAGACGGCGGCGGCGGGAGAGCACCACTTTGCGGAAACGCCCGGCGCGGATGTGCTGGGCAGCCTGGGTGACTGCGGCTTCCCATTCAGCGCGCCGCGGATATTCGCTGACGGCGGGGAGGGCGGGCGGAGTGTGCGGGCGCGCCTGCGGGGCGGGTAATTCCCACAGGAGTTCACGCGCCGCTTCGGGGTTGGGAGAATCCGAGATGGCGGCGGCCAGCAGCCAGGTGCGGTTCCCTTTGCGGAGCAGGGTATAGCGGGGCAGGATGAACCACGCGGCGGGGTAGCCCTCCCAAATTCCGGCTGGTTCGTGTTCCGGGGAGAAGGCGAAGCCCCCCAGGAGGTAGGGATGCACCCAGGGAGGCGTGTCGCTTTGTGGGGCGGCGTGCATCCCCCGGAACCATTCTTCCGCCTGCGCCTGTACGTGGGAGAAGCGGTTTTCTCCGGCGGCGTGGATTTGCAGGGCGATGCCGATGCCGGCCAGGGAGATTTCGTCCTGCTGCCAGAAGAAACGCGGCTGCCCGCCGGCGCGGCGCAAGAAGGCCAGCAGGGAGCGCTCATTGGATGGGACGGCGTGCCAGACCAGGGTGCGGGCGGCGGTTTTCATCAGGCCTCCTGGTCGAGGCGGGTGATGCGCTCTTCGGGAACGCCGACGCTGCGCAGCAGCAGGGCGCGCAGGGTAGGGAAGGCGGCTTCCAGGTCAGGCTGGCCGGTGTGTACCCACTGCATGACCACCTGGTTGATGGCGCCAATCCAGGCGTAGGCCACCACCTGGGTGTCGATGGGCGGGATGGAGCCATCGGAGACGGCTTTTTGCAGGTAGTCGTGGATGACGCCGGCGTAGCGGTTGAGGATGTCCATGCGGCGGGCCTCGAAGGCTTCGCCCAGGCCAACGGATTGGACGAGGAAGATTTTCGCCAGGTCGCGGTGGCGGACGAAGGTGTCCAGCCCGGTTTTGAGGGCCGCGTGTACCCCGTGGATGCCATCTCGCTCGCTGGCGATGGCCTGCCGCAGTTTGGCTTCCAGCAAACCGGCGAACTGGTCTACCAGCGCCAGGAAGATACTCTCTTTGCTGGGAAAGTGGAAGTAAACTGCGCCTTTGGATGCCTCGGCTTCAGTGACGATGTCATCCACGCGGGCGGCGTGGTATCCCTTTTGGGAGAAGACTTGCAGGGCGGCTTGCAGGATGCGGGTGCGGGTATCGGACATGGATGCTAATTGCTAATGGCTAATGGCTAACCGACTGGTCAGTCTGTTGGTGCGCGGGGAGGATAGCACAAGGACAATGTTTCGTCAAATGCCTTCCAGATGCATGTTGCCGGTGAGCGGGACGTGGACGGGGCTATGGTTTTGCAGGTAGGTTTGCAAGATGGCGTTTGCCCCGTAGGGGAGACGCCGTATGCGCCGGGCGTTTTTCAGTGCCAGGTAGCCCGCACCGCCTGCGCCGATGTAGCCGTCACATGCCACGCGGAAGGTGCGTTGTGGGTCGTTGAAGTCAATTTCTTCACCCTGCCAGGTGGCGCGCAGTACGCGCTCTCCTGGAATGGCAATGCTATTGTGGTTGAGGCGTTGCGGTTGACGGCGTATGTCGGCCCAGATTTCCAAGCCCTTGACGGAAAGGAACAGGCCTGTGGGGTGGGGGAGTGCGCTCAAGCCGCGCTCTAGCACCTGTTTGAGTTGCGGGGCGTTGATTTCCAGCAAGATGGGAGGGTTGTTGAAGGGGTGAAATTCCAGCAAATCGTGGTTGGTGAATGCGCCGGCAGGGTAGACGCGGTCACCGCGCAGGGTACCCATGTGTACCAGTGCGATATCGGCTTCTTCGTTGAGTGCCTGCATCAAGGCTTCGTTGAAGAAGTTTCCGGCACGGTTTTCACGCGTACACTTGACCTCCGTGCGGGTATCCAGGGGGGTGCTCAGAGTGCCAATGACCTGCGTGGGAGGAAGCCGGAGACTCCAGGCCTCGATTTGTGCCTGAATTTCCGGGTCGGGGGGGATGTCGGGAAGCAGTAGATGGCGCTGGTGGGCTTCCAGGTGCGTTTTATGGCCGGTATCCATCCGCAAGCGGGTTTCGCACAGCGCCGGCGCACCCACGGGACCGCGCACGATGGGGGTGCCGGCCACTTCCAGGGGAGTCTCCAACGGATGGTGGTTGTGCCCGCCGATAATCAGGTCAATGCCGGGGACGGCTTCTGCCACGGCCTGGTCGCCGAGTTGCCCCAGGTGTGAAAGCAGGATGACCGCGTCGGCCTGCTCCCGCAGGCGCGGCACCAGTTGGGCGGCGCATTCGATGAAGGGGATGACCTGGATGTGTTCCTCAAAGTCCGGCGGGTACAGGTCTGCCCTTTCGATGGTCAGCCCGAAGACAGCCACCCGCCGCCCACCGGCCTGCAGGATGACGTGTGTGCGCCACAGCCCGTGCAGCGGAGAGTGCGGCCGGGGGCGGAAGTTGGCGCTCAGTACGGGGAAGCGCGCTTCTCGCAGACGTTCTGCCAGCACGTCCAGCCCGCCATCGAAATCGTGGTTGCCCAGGGTGGCGGCATCGTATCCCAGAGCGTTCATCAGGGCGATGTCGGGTTTGCCCTGGAAGGCGTGCCAGAAGCGGCTGCCCTGGTAAAAATCGCCGGCATCCAGCAGCAGGGTGGCGGGGTTTTGGATGCGCAGGCGGCGGATGAGCGTGGCACGGCGTGCGTAGCCGCCCAATCCGCTGCCATCGGGCTGGGGCACAGGGGTGATGTACCCGTGAACGTCGTTGGTGTGCAGGAAGGAAAGGATGGTCATATCGAAAATACTCAAGGGATGGGACGCAGGCGCAGCAGCAGAAGCGTACTGCCGGGCGTGGAAAGCATTTCGGTTTTCAGGGTGAAACCGGCGGAAGCAAAACGCGCTCCCAGCAGGGCCTGCCAGTCGGTATCCTGGGGGGCGCTTTGGCCGGTGATGCGAAACAGCGCCGCGGCGGCGCGTTCCAGGGGCTGATTGCCGCGCAGCCATGCCATTGGCAGGATGAGCACTTCGCCGTCAGGGGTGAGCAGGCGGCGCAGTTCGTGTAACGTGTCTGCCTGGAAGATGTACTCGCTGGGGAAGGTGGTGACAATCTGGTCGAAGGCGTGCGCCGGGAAGGGGGCTTGCCCTGCCAGCCCAACGGCCAGCGTGTGTTGCGCATAGCCAAAGTTCTGGCGCTGACGCCGCTTTGTTCGGTGGGTTTTCTCTGCCCGCAAGAGACGCTTTTTGGCCTGCCTTGCCATGTAGATGCTGGCATCCAGGCCAAAAATTTGCACGCCGCGTTCTCGCAGGGCGGCCTGAACGTGCCCTGTTCCATAGCCGATTTCCAGCACGCGTGTTCCGTGCAGGTAGGGCAGTACGCTCAGCACCCAGGCACGCCAGCGCCCCAATGAGACCACCGCGGCCACAAGGTCATAAGACCATGCGCCGCGGTGATAGAGCCAGCGAAAGAAAATCCGTAAGGCCGCGCGCAGCATTACCCCACCAGAATGGGCAACTGCCCGGCGTGCAGACGGTAGTGCAGTTCGGTTTGCTCCTGGAAGACTTCCCCGTCGGTGTGCAGGAAGGTGGGCGTCTTGCTGGTGATGTGTAACTCGGTTGTGCGTCCCTCGTAGGCGGAATCGCTTTCGCCCAGGTTGTTGTGTGGTTGCGTGGCCATGCGCAGGTGACGGATGGCCGACCAGCGAGATTTGAAGAACGCCAGGCCGAAGTCCAGTTGCCCGTCGAAGGGGTTGGCATCGGGGGTGAGGTAGAAAAACCCACCGGTGCGCGCCCCGTTTCCCACCGAGATGACGGTCACCGGCCCGTGGTAACGCCCGTTATCCCAGCGCACATCCATTTCCCAGTACGGCTTTTCCCAAATTGCCCGCAAGGCTGCCCGCAGATAGCGTGTGGTGCTGCGCGGATTGCCGGGCATATTGGCCTGCAGGTACGTGGCATAGGGTTCCAGCCCGATACCGGAATTGTTGACGAAATAACGCTGGTTGCATTGCCCGACATCCAGCATGCGCGTCTTTTGTGTGGAGATGACCAGCAGCGCATCACGCACGTTTTCGGGTAATCCCAGGTTGGCGACCAGGTCGTTGGCCGTTCCCAGGGGAATGACTCCCAATGGGGGCAGCGGCTCCACCTCAGGGGGGGATTGTTCCCCAGCCTCTTGAGGGGCGGCGTTTTCCTCGGGGGGTTCCTCTTCCCCTGAGGAGAGGCGCGCTTCCTGCCGTTCCTTCCACACCTGCATGATGCCGTTGACGACCTCGTTGATGGTGCTATCCCCGCCGGCGGCGACGATGGGGGAAAATCCGTCCCGTACGGCCTGGGCAGCCAGTTCGATACCGTGCCCCGGCGCTTCGGTCTGCACCAGTTCGTGGGGAATTTGAAACTCGTTGAGCAGGTTGACGATTTCGGGGATGCGTTCGCGCGCTTCCCAGCGTTTGGCATACGGATTGAGGATGATTTTTGCAATGCTCATGCAGGTACTCCTGTGTTCACGTGCGGCTTGCCAGTTGGCCGCAGCCAGCCTGAATATCGATTCCCCGCCGCAAGCGGATGGTGCAGGGGATGCCGCGCGCTTCCAGCGCCTGCTGGAAGGCATAGGCGCGCTCGCGGGTGGTTGCCCGTCCCTGGTAGCCGGTCGTGGGGTTGAGAGGAATCACGTTGACATGTGCCAGCATCCCCTTGAGCAGCCCTGCCAGACGGGCGGCCTGTTCAGGGGTGTCGTTGACCTCGTGGATGAGCGCCCACTCGAAAGTGATGCGCCGGTGCGTTTGTTCCACATACTCCCGGCAGGCTTCCATCAATGCCGCAATGGGGTACTTCTTGTTGATGGGCAGCATGCTGCTGCGCAACTCGTCATCCGCGGCATGCAGCGAAACCGCCAGGTTGATTTGCCGTTTTTCCTGGGCGAAGCGCCGAATCATCGGTACCAGCCCCACCGTGGAGATGGTGAAGCGTCGTGCGCCCAGGTTGAAGCCTTGCGCATCGTTCAGGCGGTCGATGGCGGTCAGGGTGTTATCGTAGTTGTGGAACGGCTCGCCCATGCCCATCACGACCACGTTGGTGACGTGCTCTCCAACTTCAGCCAGTTGACGGGCGTAGTATAACACCTGTGCCACGATTTCTCCGCTGCTCAAATGCCGCCGGAACCCCATCTGCCCCGTGGCGCAGAAGGTACAGCCCATCCCGCAACCAGCCTGCGTGGAGATGCACAGCGTCCTGCGCACCTTCCGACTCTTCCGATTCTTCCCCCCTCTCCCCTTGGGAGAGGGGCCGGGGGTGAGGG
>DAOTWV010000286.1:0-1805 GCA_034435695.1 Anaerolineales bacterium
TCCAACTCTCTCCCACCCTTCCCCCACCCCTAACCCTCGCGAAGCATACCCGCAGGGTGCTCCCCCTAAGGGGGAGGGGGACTGGAGAGGAAACTAAGGGGGAGGGGAGGAAAGCGGAAGGTTGCTCCCCTCCCTGCCCCTAAGGGGACGGGAAATTCCCCCTCTCATTGCTCCATTTGGAAAGGATGGGGTTTCCTCTACAGGCGCTCTGCCAGGTAATCCAACAAGTCAATCTTGGTCAGGATGCCCACGGGACGCGCGTCTTCTACCACCAGGATGACTTCGCCAGCGCTCAGGTGCGGGCGCACTTCGTCCAGCGTGGCCTGCGGGGGGAAGATTCCCTGGGCAGGGCGCACAATCTCGGCGATGATCTCATCCGCCGAATGGGTGTGCCCGGCTTCGAGCATGTGGTTGAGCAACTCCACTTCGGTGACCATGCCGGCCAGGGTGCCGTCGGCGTGTACCACTGGCACTTGCGAGATATCGTGGCGCTTGAAGAGCGCAATCACGTCCAGCATGCGGTCATCGGTGCGGGCGGTAATCAATTCGGGGCTGGATTTGGTCGCCAGCAGGTCGCGCAGCGTGGTCTCCCCCCATTCGCTTTCCAGGAAGCCGTTTTCGCGCATCCACTTGTCATCGTAGAATTTGGAGAGGTAGCGCGAGCCGGAATCGGGCAGCAACACCACCACCAGCCGGTCGGGGGGCAGGCTGCGGGCATACTTGAGCGCCCCGGCCAGCGCCGCGCCGGAGGAGCCGCCGGCGAAGATGCCCTCTTCACGCACCAGCCGCCGCGCCCAGATGAACGATTCCCGGTCGGTCACGCGGATGATTTCGTCCACGATGGACAAATCGGTGGTGGAGGGCAGGAAGTCTTCGCCAATGCCTTCCACCTTGTAGGTGGTGGCTTCCACGCCGGGGGGAAGTTTGCCGTTGTTTTCCCACAAATCCTTGAGGATGGAGCCTTCGGGGTCTACGCCCACGATGCGGATATCGGGGTTTTGCTCCTTGAGGTAGCGTCCCGTGCCGCTGATGGTACCGCCAGTGCCCATGCCAATCACCACATCCGTGACGCGTCCGCCGGTCTGCCGCCAGATTTCGGGGCCGGTGGTCAGGTAGTGGCTGCGGGGGTTTTCCGGGTTATGGTACTGGTTGGCGAGGATGGCGTTGGGGGTTTCGGCCACCAGCCGTTTGGCGACGTTGTAGTAAGAGCGCGGGTCTTCGGGGGCAACTGCGGTGGGAGTGATGACCACCTGCGCCCCAAAGGCGCGCAGCAACAGGATTTTCTCCTGGCTCATCTTGTCGGGCATGACGAAGATGGTCTTGTAGCCCTTGAGGGCCGCGGCAATCGCCAGGCCAACGCCGGTGTTGCCAGACGTGGATTCGACAATCGTGCCGCCCGGCTTCAGGCGTCCGCTGCGCTCGGCTTCTTCGATGATGTTCAGCCCGATGCGGTCTTTGACCGAGCCGCCGGGGTTGAAGAATTCGACTTTGGCGTACAAGGGGCAGGGCAGGCCGCGTCCGATGCGCCCCAGGCGCACCAGAGGGGTGTTGCCGATGGTTTGCAGGATGTCGTCATACACCCGCAGGGTGTCGGATTGTTCCAGTGTGTGCTCGACGTTCATGGGAACGTCCATAGGGGATACTCCTTTCCGGGGTTTTGCGCCCCGATGGAAACGGTTTTCGAGATGAATTTTACCGGATTTTTCTGGTTTTCGTGGGTTTCCCCTTCCCCCACACTTCCCCCACCCCTAGCCCCTCCCCCTAAGGGGGAGGGGAATTGCGTAGCGGAGGCTAAGGGGGAGGGG
>DAOTWV010000287.1:0-9041 GCA_034435695.1 Anaerolineales bacterium
TGGTCTTTTTTCCATCTATCGTATGGCACCAGCCGTCTGACTTCGGCCTTTGGCGTGCCGAAATTAATCAACAGGCAGACGGGCAACTCAGTAGCCTTCAGGTAATTCAAAGCCTGGGCAACGTGGATGTCTTCGAGCGCGCGCACGGCTTTCAACTCTAGCAAGACTTGCTGTTCGACGATGATGTCGGCAATGAATTGTCCGGCGATAATCCCATCATAATACACCGTGATGGGGGGCTGTGCTTCTACCTCCAGACCGTTTTTGCGAAGTTCGTGTACCAGAGCGCTTTGGTACACCTTTTCGACAAAACCGCACCCCAGCGTATTACTGACCGTGTGTACACAACCGATAATCCGGTGTGTCAGGTGTTTGAGATAGTCGTCCATGCGGCCTCCATTCTGAACCACGGATGAAAGGGATACAAGGGGTGATGTACCACGGATGAAAGGGATACAAAGGATGGTGCACCACGGATGAAAAGGATACAAGGGATGGTGCACCGCAGATGAAAAGGATAGAAAGGATGGTACACCGCGGATGAAAAGGATAAAAAGGATAATGCACCGCGGACAAAAGGGCTTCCATCCCTTCCATCCCTTTTATCTGTGGTTTTATCTGCGGTTTCCTTTCATCTCTTGTATCTGTGGTTCTCTTTCATCTCTTGTATCTGTGGTTTTATCTGTGGTTGAGGGAGCGCACGCGTTCCACCAGCGTTGGCAACGTCTCCAGGAAGCGGGTGACCTGGTCTGGGGTGGTGTCCTGCCCCAGAGTGACGCGCAGCGACCCTAAAGCCCAGTCACGTTCCAGGCCGATGGACAGCAGCACTTCCGAGGGTTCCGGGTTCCCGGTTTTGCAGGCCGAACCCGAAGAACAGGCGAATCCGGCCATGTCCAGCAGGGTGAGCAGGGTATGACCGTCCACCCCGCGGAAGACGAAACTGGCATGGTTGGGCAGCCGCTCCTCCGGGTGTCCCGTCAGGCGGGCGTCGGGGATGTTTTCGAGCACCTGTCCGATGATATGGTCGCGCAGCGGACGCAGCCGCTCGGCCCGTTGGGCGTGTTCCTCCTGCGCCAGCGTAAAGGCGCGCCCCATCCCGACGATGTAGGGCACATTCTGCGTGCCGGCGCGTAGACCATACTCCTGACTGCCGCCGGTTTGCATGGGCAGCAGGGGGGTGCCGGAACGCACGTACAACGCTCCCACGCCCTTAGGCCCGTAGAATTTGTGTGCCCCAAGCGAAAGCAAATCCACGTTGAGCGCATCTACATCGACAGGCAGATGCGCCGCGTATTGCACCGCATCGGTATGGAATGGAATACCCCGTTCGCGGCACAGCGCCCCGATTTCCGCCACCGGGTTGAGCGTGCCAATCTCGTTGTTGGCGGCCATCACCGAAACCACGGCGGTATCCGGGCGCAGACGGGCGGCCACATCCGCCGGGTCAACGCGCCCGAAAGAATCCACGGGCAGCGTTTCCACCTCGAAGCCGAAGACATCGGCCAGTTGACGGGCGGTGCGCCCTACGGCGTGGTGTTCCACCGGACTGATGAGAACGTGGTTTGCCCCGCGCTGCTGACGGGCCGCGAAAGCCGCACCGCGCAGCGCCAGGTTGTCGCTTTCGCTGCCGCAGGCCGTAAAAATAACCTCATGCGGCTGTGCGCCCAGGGCACGGGCGATAGCGGTGCGCGCCCCCTCTACCGCGGCCTCCGCCTGCTGCCCGAAGGTATGCACGGAGGACGGATTACCGAAGAACTGGTCGAAATAAGGCTGCATGGCGGCCAGCACGCGTGCATCCACAGGCGTGGTGGCTGCATAATCCAGGTAAATTTTTTCTCTCATACCGGCGATTATATCCCATCTCGCGGCCTATCCCCTGATATAATAGCCAGCGTGTTTGTGTGAATCACCGACGCACTTATGAACTGACGACTTGAATCTCCCTGGAGGACGCATGACCACCAAAATCAAATTCGGCACCGACGGATGGCGCGGTGCCATTGCGGAAAACTACACTTTTGCCAACGTGCGCCGCTGCGCGCAGGGCTTTGCCCAATACCTGCTCGACCAGGGCAATGCTGGAAAGTGGGTTATCGTGGGCTACGATAAACGCTTTCGCTCCGAAGACTTCGCCGCCGCCGTGGCCGAAGTACTGGCAGGCAACGGCCTGAAAGTGTACCTGACCGAAGGCGCTACCCCCACCCCCGTCATTTCCTACTCGGTAGTGGCGAAAAAGGCCGTTGGCGCAGTCAATGTGACCGCCTCCCACAACCCGCCCACCGATAACGGCTTCAAGGTGCGCGATGAGCACGGCGGAGCGATTGCCCCCGACGGCTTGAAAGAAATCGAAGCCCGCATCCCCGATAGCGAAGCAGACGTGCGCCGCGCCTCCTTCGATGCCGCGGTCGCCGATGGCAGCATCGTCTTGTTTGACCCTGCCCCGGACTACATCACCCACCTGCAAGACCTGGTAGACCTGCAGCCCATCAAGGACGCCGGCCTGACCGTCGTGGTGGATGCCATGTGGGGCAATGGCGCCGGCTGGTTTACCCGCCTGCTGGAAGGCGGCAAGACGCGCGTCATCGAAATCCACAATCAGCGCAACCCCGTCTTCCCGGAGATGAAGCGCCCCGAACCCATCCGCCCCAACGTGGACGTGGGGCTGCGCGCCACCGTGGAGCACAACGCCGATGTGCTGCTCATCAACGACGGCGACGCCGACCGCGTGGGCTTTGGCGACGAGAACGGCGAATTCATTGACCAGTTGCGCGCCTACGGCTTGCTGGCCTACTACCTGCTGGAAGTGCGCGGTCAGCGCGGCCCGATTGTCAAGACCCTCTCCACCACCACCATGCTCAACAAACTGGGCAAAATCTACGATGTGCCCGTGTACGAAACCGGCGTGGGCTTCAAATACGTGGCCCCCAAGATGCTGGAAGTGGACGCCCTGATTGGCGGCGAAGAGAGCGGCGGGTATGCCTTCCGCGGCAACGTGCCGGAACGCGATGGCATCCTGGCCGGCCTGTACATGCTCGATTTCATGGTGCGCACCGGCAAGAAACCCACCCAACTGCTGGCCGAACTCTTCGAAAAGGTGGGCGGCGCGCACTACTACAGTCGCATCGACACCCCCTTCCAGGGCGACAAGCAGGAAAAAATCGACCGCATCCTGGCGGCCAACCCCCAGACCATTGGCGGCCTGAAAGTCACCGAACTGGTCACTATCGATGGCTATCAGTTTCGTCTGGAGGACGGCGGCTGGCTGCTGATTCGCTTTAGCGGCACCGAACCGATTATTCGCGTGTACTGCGAAACCATGCACGCCGACAAAGTCGAGGCCATCTTGCAGGACGGCCTGAAGATTGCCGGTATCCGCTGATGACTGCCCTGACCGACACCCACTGTCATCTGGATTTTCATGCCTTCGATGACGACCGGGCAGCGGTCTTGCGCCGGGGACGGGAGGCGGGTATCACCCGCTTCCTCAACCCCGGCATTGATTTACCCACCAGCCGCGCAGCCCTGCGCCTGGCGCAGGCGGAAGCGGACGTATTCGTAGCGGTGGGACTACACCCCAATAGTGCCGCGCAGGCCCCCTCCGGGTGGCTCGATGACCTCAGGAATCTGGCCGCCGCCCCAAAGGTGGTTGCCATCGGCGAAATCGGCCTGGATTACTACCGCGACTACACCCCGCCCTCGCTGCAACAACAGGCATTCGCCCGTCAACTCGACCTGGCCGCCGACCTGGGGTTGCCCGTTGTCATCCACAGCCGCAACGCTGGCAAGGAAGACGAACAGGCTGTGCAAGATGTGCTCACCCTGCTGGAAGCCTGGCAAGAGCGCTGGCGTCCTCGTCGCCCATCCCTGGAAGGCCGTTGGGGCGTGCTGCACTCTTTTTCGGCCAGTTTGCCCCTGGCGCAACAGGCCATTGCCATGGGCTTTTACATCGGCATCACCGGGCCGGTAACATTCAAAAATGCCCCGGATTTGCAGGAAGTGGTGCGCGCCTTACCCCTGGAAAAGGTGTTGATTGAAACAGATGCCCCCTTTCTCTCGCCGCACCCCCACCGGGGTAAGCGCAACGAACCGGCGCGCGTCCGCCTGACGGCCGAAAAAATCGCCGCGTTACACGAGGTGTCTGTGGACACTGTGGCACGCATCACGACCGAAAACGCGGCGCACCTCTTCGGGTGGTAGTCCTGCCCTTGTGCAGGGATTTGTATGCAAACTTTTTTAATGGAGCGTGTTGGCTTGACTCAAGTTGTTTTTTTGGATTTGGTACAGGAGCGCATCCGCCGCGTGGAAGAGCGGATGCTGGAACAGGCAAATCAGCATCACCTGGATTTGCGCGCCGCCCTCAGGCATCTGGTGGATTCTGGGGGCAAGCGCATCCGCCCGGCGGTAGCATTGTTGACCGGGGAGATGCTCTCTGGCGATGAGGAGCGTCTCATCACCCTGTCGGCGGCTATCGAGATGCTCCATACCGCCACGCTGGTACACGATGATTTGATTGACGGCGCTTTGCTGCGCCGCGGTATTCCCACCATCAACGCCCAGTGGTCTCCCGGCGCAACCGTGTTGACCGGGGATTTCATCTTTGCCGCGGCCGCAAAACTGGCTGCCGAGACCGATTCGGTGCAGGTCATGCGCCTGTTTGCCGAGACCCTGGCCGTCATGGTCAACGGTGAAATCACGCAGATGTTTGCCAGCCACGGGGTAGTGGACCGCGAGAACTACTACCAGCGCATCTATGCCAAAACGGCTTCCATGTTTGTGCTGGCTACCGGGGCGGCGGCCTACCTCAGCCCGGTAGAAGACACCGTTGCCCAGGCCGTGCGCAAGTACGGTTATCAGGTGGGCATGGCTTTTCAGATTGTGGATGATATCCTTGATTTCGTAGGCTCCGAATCGGCGGTGGGCAAACCCGTGGGCAGCGATTTGCGCCAGGGGTTGGTCACCCTGCCGGCCATCTACTACGCCGAAGCGCACCCCGATGATGCCAACATGCAGCAGGTGGTACAGGGCAACTTTACGGGTGAACACATTGACCGTCTGGTACAGGATATTCGCAGCAGCAATGCCATCTCCCAGGCCATGCAGGAAGCGCGGGATTTCGTGCAGCGCGGTATTCAGGCGCTTGCTCCTCTGCCCAAAGGGCAGGCACAGGATGCTCTGATTGCGCTGGCAAACTACATCGTGGAACGAGATATTTGAAAATGCTTTTCCTCTCCCTTGTGATGCGCACATTTACTACCACTACCCCCCTGGCGGGGTGTGGCGCGCGTCTGGGATGAGGCTATTTCCCCCCTGGCCGCTTTACCACGCCCCAGAACACAGGTTTTGGGGCGTTTTCTATTTTCAGGAGTGTGTGTAATGTCTTCTTCGACCTTGCTCATCAAATTCGGCGGCACCTCCGTAGGGACCCCAGAGGCCATGCAGCAGGCTGCGGAAATTGTTCGGCAGGCAGCAGAAACCTGGACACACGTTGTCGTGGTCACTTCTGCGCTTTCCGGGGTCACCGACCTGCTCCTGCACAGTGCTCGAAGTGCTGCCGACGGTGACTTGCAGCCTTTCTATCGTGCCGAGGGGACGTTGCGTTCCCGCCACGCATCCTTGTGCGCGGCGTTGCTTCCCGACCCTCAGGAACGTACGCGTACCATGCGCGCCGTGGGCGAACTGCTTGCGGTATTCCGCAACCTTTGCCAGGCCGTAGCCGTCCTGGGGGAAGCCTCTCCGCGGGCGCTGGATGCGATTGCATCCCTGGGAGAGCGCATGAGTGTACGCGTGTTGAGCGCGGCTTTGCAGTCCCGCGGTTTGCCTGCTCGTTGGGTAGAAGCCAGTGAGTGCATCGTGACAGATGACCATTTTCAACAGGCCTACCCGGATATGCAGGCAACCCGCCAGCGCGTCCATGCGGTGTTGTTGCCCCTTTTGCAGGGGGGCTTGTTGCCGGTGGTGACTGGCTACATGGCGGCCACGCCAGAGGGCATTCCCACCACCCTGGGGCGCGGCGGTTCTGATTATTCGGCGGCTTTGCTTGCTGCCGCCCTCCCTGCCGACGAAGTATGGATAATGACGGACGTCAATGGGGTGATGAGCGCCGACCCGCGCATGGTGCCGCAAGCCCACACCATTCCCCGCCTGACGTATCGGGAAGTCGCCGAACTGGCTTATTTTGGGGCGAAAGTACTGCACCCCAAGACGATTCGGCCTGTAGTGGAGGCCGGCATCGCCTTGCGCATAGCCAATACCTTCGAGCCGCAGCATGAGGGCACCTGGGTGGTTGCCAATGGCCCCACCGCTGAAGAAGGCCGCATAAAGGCCGTGACCCTGATTCGAGATGTGCGCCTGGTAACCATAGAAGGGCGCGGCATGCTGGGTGTCCCTGGCGTGGCTGGCAGGGCGTTTAGTGCGGTTGCGGCGCTGGGCGTGAGCGTCACGCTCATTTCCCAGGCTTCCTCCGAACAGTCCATTTGTTTTACGGTGCCCGCCGATTCCTGTCAGCAGGTAGTTGAGGCTCTGAAAGAAGCCTTCGCGGCCGAAATCGCCCGTCGTGATATTGACCGCGTGTGGGCTGGAGAGCCGGTGGTCATCCTTACGGTAGTGGGCGCAGGAATGCGGCATACTCCTGGGATTGCCGGTCGTATCTTTACTGCCCTGGGACAGGCTGCCATCAATGTGGTGGCCATTGCCCAGGGGGCTTCGGAAGTCTCCATTAGCCTGGTCATTGCCGAAGAAGATGCCAGGGATGCGCTCCTCGCTGTACATGCCCTGACTGCTAAAACATCCTGACCTTCCATTCTGTCACCCTTGCTTACCTCACCATGAACGAACTCCTCAACCCCCTCCCTGTAACCGTGCTCGGCGCGACCGGCAGCGTTGGTCAGCGCTTTGTGCAATTGCTGGATGGTCATCCCTGGTTTCGCGTTGCGGCTCTGACGGGTTCAGAGCGCAGTGTAGGGCGTCCGTATGCGGAAGCCTGCCGCTGGATTCTCGACACGCCCATGCCCACGTGGGCGCGGGAAATGCCGGTGTTGCCCAGCGACCCACAGCGCCTGGAAACCTCCGTAATTTTCTCCGCTTTACCCTCGGAAAAGGCGCGTCTGCTGGAGCCGCAATTTGCCCGGCGGGGTGCGCTGGTGTTTTCCAATGCATCCGCCTACCGGCGTGAGCCGGATGTGCCCATCTTGATGCCGGAAGTCAATGCAGACCACATTCATCTGCTGGAAGTACAGCGCAAGCAGCGCGGCTGGCGCGGGGGTATCATCACCAATTCCAATTGCACCAGCGCCGGCTTGACGGTGGTGCTCAAGGCGTTGCAGGATGCCTTTGGTGTGCGCCGAGGGTTTGTCGTCTCCATGCAGGCGTTGTCTGGGGCCGGGTACCCTGGTGTTGCCTCCCTGGACATTCTGGACAACGTCATTCCCTACATCGCTGGAGAAGAGGACAAGGTGGAGTGGGAGCCGCGTAAAATGCTGGGTAGCCTGGAGCAGGGAAGCATCCATCTGGCGGATTTCGTGTTGTCGGCGCATGCCAACCGTGTAGCAGTGCGCGATGCCCATACCCTTTCGTTATCGGTAGAACTGGGGGAAGCGGTCTCCCTTGAGGCCGTTGCCGCTGCCCTGAAGGAATACCTTCCCCCGGAGGCGGCGCGCGGTTTACCTTCCACCCCGCGGCCTGTCATCGCCCTGTTGGATGCCCCCGACCGCCCTCAGCCCCGCCGTGACCGCTGGATGGGTGACGGGATGACCACTGTGGTAGGGCGCTTGCGCCCTGACCCTTTGTTCCACGTCAAAATGACCGTCCTGTCGCACAATACCGTGCGCGGCGCGGCTGGCGGTAGCATCTACAATGCGGAACTGGCACTTCGTCTTGGTTTGATGGCTACCCTATCGTGACGCGGTTGCGTCCCCCTTGTTTGCTCTGGTACATCAAAGCATCGGCGCGTTGGATGATGCTTTCCAGCGTATCGCTTGTGCGCAGTAAGGTGGCGCCTATGGAAGTCGTCACGCGTATCATCCCCCTGGGGACGCGTAGGGCGGAATGGGCAATCAGGGTGCGGAGTTTCTCAGCAATGCTTTGCAACTGACCTTTGTCCACGTCCAGCAAAATGACGATGAACTCCTCGCCCCCCCAGCGCCCGACGAAATCGCTTCCCCGGACGTTGTGCTTCAGTGTATTTGCAACCATGCGCAATACCTGGTCGCCGGTTTCATGTCCCCAGGTGTCATTGACGCGTTTGAAGTGGTCTAAATCGATGAACAGCAGACCGCAAGAGACGTCGTGTTGTTGAAACTCATGCAGGATACTCTTCAGGCGCATTTCGCTGTAGCGGCGGTTGCCGGCACCGGTCAAAGGGTCGGTAAGGGCCTGGGTTTGTAGCGTATGAAGTCGGCGTACCAGCATGGAGTTATCGCTGAAGACTTCGACGGCGCCGATGACCTCCCCTGTCTCGCTCTGGATGGGGGAGGTGCGCACCAAAATGGGGATGCGGTGTCCATCGGCGTGGTGCATGTACACCTGTGCCTGATATGGCTTTTTGGTTTCGATGGCATGCACCAGCGGACAGTCGTCGTTGCATAACAGGCGGCCATTTTCGTCCACGTGCCGCAGCAGATTGTCCTGGCAGTAGCGCCCCGTTACCTGCTCGGCTGAGAAGCCGGAAATGCGCTCTGCTCCATGATTCCAATACGTAATGCAGCGTTGCGTATCGACGAAATACACACCATCGAAAAGGTTATCTACAAGTTTGCGATAAAAATCATCGTCGAACGGTGCCATACCGGGCCACCTGAAATGCCTGTATTTGAACTATCCCGCGTTGTTGAAAAGTGCGCCCCAAAAAGGGGCGCGAAAGGCTGGAGTCAAGGCTTTTATAGTGTACCGGTTTCCTGGCACAATGTCCCTGTCAAATTCGTGCATTTTTCGTGTCGTATTGCCACCACGATTAAGAACCTATCCGAAAATTTCTTATGGGGATGTCACTGCGAGGCGGCATAACCGCCGAAGCAGTCTCCTGGCGGTCTGAGGGGGATTGCTTC
>DAOTWV010000288.1:0-6302 GCA_034435695.1 Anaerolineales bacterium
AAACCCGACTGCTTGGCGCTAGCCGGATTGATCCGGCTTTGGCCGAGCAGCCCGACGATTTATCGTCGGGCGTGGGTGGCTGAGTTGTTACGGCAAGAGAATACAAAATGACCGTGAAGAAAACGTGAATTGTCTGTTCAGATACTGGAAACTTGCGTGTTTTCTCCCCATATCCGGTCATTTCACTCGCAGATGTCGCAAATTGTGTCAATTGTTCGACTCGGCAATCCGCTTCATGGGTATAATTGCTACAGTTTTTGTGCGCCATGATGACAGGCAGATAACCGCCCTGCCATCTTCTCTTTTCCCCCGATATTTATGAGCCAACCTGATTGTTTACACATTTCCTTGTTCGGTGCTCCTCAGGTCATGCGAGGTAGCAGCCTGGTAGAGGGATTCATCAGCAACAAGGTGCGGGCATTGTTTTGCTACCTGGTGATGAATCCGCATCCACACACCCGTGAAACCCTGGCCGGATTACTATGGGGTGACATGCCTGAAAATGAGGCGCGCGCCAATTTGCGCAAGGCGCTTTCCAATTTGCGCAAACTTTTTCCCGAGTGGTTTCACATCACCCGGCAAACCGTTACCTTTGATACACAATCCCCCTACACCCTGGATGTGGCTGAGTTCCAGAGGTTGTATGAGCGCCTGCAAGGCCAACTTTCTCCTGAAGAACGTCCGAAAATTTTACAGGAACTTGTTTCTCTTTCCCGCGGGGAGTTCCTCGCTGGCTTTTATGTGGCGGGTGCCTCAACGTTCAATGAATGGGCCTTTGGATGGCGGGAACGTTTTTCTGAACAAGCCTTTCAGGCGCGCTATGCCCTTGCAGAACATTACATGGCGCATCGCCTGTATCCTCAGGCGGTGACCCACTTGCGGCACATCCTGAGCATGGACCCCTGGCGGGAAGATGTGCACCGTGATTTGATGATGGCCTATGCCCGCATGGGGGAGCAGAAAGCCGCGTTGAAGCAATATGCTGTCTGCAAGCAGGTGCTTTCCAGGGAGTTGGATGTTCTTCCTGCGCCGGAAACGGTTTTGTTGTATGAGCGCATCAAGGCTCGCGGGGAACGCCCCTCCGGCAATATCCCCCGGCAGCCCGTACCATGCTTTGGTCGTGAAAAGGAATTGCAAATCATCACGCAACGCCTGACATCTGCAAATTGCCGCTGGCTTACCGTGACTGGCCTGGGAGGCGTAGGAAAAACGCGCCTGGCCATAGATGCTGCACAGCAGTTGTCCCCTTTCTTCTTCGATGGCGTGTTTTTCGTTTCCCTGGCCTCTGTGCATACCCTCCAGGCGGTGGTCAGTACCATTGCAGAAACGCTGGGAATGCTCTTCGATGAGCAAGGTGACCGCATAGAGCAACTGGTTGGGTATCTGCAGCAACGCGAAACCTTGCTGGTGCTGGATAACTGCGAACACCTGACAACGATTACCCCCGTGTTGGAGCATTTGCTTGAGCATACGCATAACTTGAAGGTATTGCTCACCTCTCGCCAAAGACTGCACAGTGCATGGGAGCATGTGCTGCCTCTCCAGGGGGTTCAGGTGGATTCTCCGCAAGACTCAGCCGATGTACCCTCTCCTGCCGTGCACCTTTTCCGTTACCATGCCCGCCGCGTGCGGCCTGGATTTTCTCCTTCCGCAGAGGAAATGGGAACCATTCGCCAGATTTGCCGTACCCTGGGGGGACTGCCGCTGGGTATCGAACTTGCGGCCGCCTGGGTAGGTAGCATGACCTGTTCCCAGATTTTACGCGCCATTCTGGAGACGCCGGCCTTTCTTGATTCCACTCTCCCGGCACGAAAATCCCAATACCATGGTTTACGTGCTATCCTGCGCTACACATGGATACAACTTACCCCGCAGGAACAACGTTGCTTTGCCCGCCTGGCTGTTTTTGGTGATTCGTTTACCGCGGAGGCTGCTCAGGCCATTGCCGGCCTTTCTCCCACTCTCCTGGGGCGATTTGTAGAACATGGGTTGCTGCACACTACCATCCTGGATGCTCCAGAATTTCCGCCGCGCTACACCTTGCATCAGTTATGGCTGCAATTCGCTACCGACCGTCTGGCCGAGATGCCCGCAGAACGCCAGGATGGATATCACGCACACCGCCGTTACTACCTGGCGTTACTGCAACACGCTACGGCGCCCTTCCCCGTCCCCGATTTCAACAACGCCTACATCGCCTGGAAACGTGCCCTGGAAATGGCGCCCTATGAGGAATTTGAGGCCTGTACACGCACGATAGTAGCCTCTCTGGTCTCGCATAACCGCTATGATGAACTGTTGGAGATTCTCCAGAGCGCACTCCAACGCATGGCTTCTCAGAGAAACCCGGATACCATCCTCCAGGCGCGTTGGCTGCGGCTGATGGGGGAAGCCTATTTCCGCCTGGGACAACTTCCCAAAAGCCTGGAATATCATCATCAGGCGCTGACTGTGTTGGGTATGGACATGCCTGCTTCCCTGCCTCGACAGGCATTGGAATTGGGGCGAGAAATTTTACGCCAGGTGTGGCATCGACTGCGGATGCCTCGCCCTGATGCGCAGCGCAAGCACCGCTACCTGGAGGGGGCGCGGAGTTACGAGCGCCTGGGACAAATCCTGTTTTTCGAAAGCGTCCCGGCAGTCACCCTGCTGTACACCTCGCTCCGGGGGATGAACCTGGCCGAAAAAGCCCCTCCATCGGATGTGCTTTCTCGTCTGTATGGCAACATGATTTTGGGCAGCGGGTTGGTGCCCTTGCACACTATGGCGCGTTTTTACCGGCGGCTGGCGCTGGAGGTAGCGCAACGCCTTGATTCCCCTTCGGCGCTTTCCTGGGTGTTGGAAATCAGCAGCATCTACACCTGTGGAATCGGTGACTGGGCGCAAGCAGAACAGGAGGCCTGGCAGGCTATTGCCCTGGCCAACCAGGAAAGTGATACGCGCCGCCGTAACGAGTGTCTGGTCATGCCGGCGCATGCCGCACATGCGCGGGGAGATTTTCGCCGTAGTGCGGAACTATGGCAACAGATTTATCTCACTGCACTGCAAAGCGGCGACATCCAGGCCCAACGCTGGGGGCTGTCCGGACAGGCTGAGAACTTCCTCCCCCTGGGGCGCTTCGAAGAAAGCGCTGCTTACCTTCAGGCTACTCTGGAATTACCTTTGAAAGTCGCCGATATCGGCACGGACATCACTTGCTACGGCTTGCTGGCGCTGGCGCGGTATCAACAAGAGAAATTCTCTGAGGCCCGGCGTGTGGCCGATATCGGCTTGCGCCTGGTTGCGGAGAGTTCGCCGACGGCTTTCTCCTCTGTCAATGGGTATACTTGTCTGGCGCTTGTGTACCTCTTGCTGTGGAAAAACGCCCCCCAGGACGCCGCACTTGCTGATGCTGCCCGGCAATCCACATCTGCTTTGTGGGCATTCAGCCGCATTTTTACCCTTGGCAGGCCCGCTGCGCTGCTTGCTGCCGGGCTTTTGGCCTGGCTGAGCGGAAAACAAACCAAAGCCATGCAACTTTGGCGTAGGGGCATTGCCAGCGCAAGGGCATTGCAAATGCCTTATCTGGAAGCCTCTTTGTACAACCACATGGCGCACCACTTGCCCGAAGGACACCCGGAAAAAGATACGGCAATGGCGAAAAGCCAGCAAATCTTCGCCCGCCTCCAGGTGCCGGCAGTCATTCGAGAAACAGTCTGACCAGCGTTCTATCGGTATGTGGCGTACCTCATGACACTTAGTCGCAGCGGATGTTGCGGTACAATTTTCCTGTACCGCAACGTCTGAAAACCAACCATTTTCGCATACAGTGCACAGTAACCCCCACACGGAGTACACACCATGAAACCAGCCCCCACTCAGGATTTACAAGAAAAAGCCATCAACACCATCCGCTTCCTCTCCGCCGACGGCGTCCAGCAGGCCAATTCCGGGCATCCCGGTTTGCCGATGGGCGCGGCAGCCCTGGCCTACACCATCTGGACGCGCCACCTGCGCCACAACCCGCATAACCCCGCATGGCCGGGACGTGACCGCTTCGTCCTCTCCGGTGGACATGGCTCCATGCTCCTGTACAGCCTGTTGCACCTGACCGGCTACGACCTGCCCCTCGACGAACTCAAGCGCTTCCGGCAGTGGGGCAGCAAGACTCCCGGCCACCCGGAAGTCGGCCTGACCCCCGGCGTGGAAGTCACCACCGGCCCGCTGGGACAGGGCTTCGCCACCGGAGTCGGCATGGCAATGGCGCAGGCGCACCTGGCGGCGCGCTTCAACCGCCCCAATTACCCCCTCTTCGATGGCTACATCTACGCCATCGTCACCGACGGCGACCTGATGGAGGGGGTGGCCGCCGAGGCCGCCTCCCTGGCCGGGCACCTGCGGCTGGGACGCCTCATCTACCTGTACGATGACAACCGCATTTCGATTGACGGCAGCACCGACCTGGCCTTCACCGAAGACCGCGCCGCCCGTTTCGAAGCCTACGGCTGGCAGGTGCTGCGTGTCGCCGATGGCAACGACGTGGAAGCCATTGACCTGGCTATTCAGCAGGCCAGGACCGACCCGCGCCCCTCGCTCATCGTGTGCCGTACCCACATCGGCTACGGCGCGCCCAACAAACAGGATACCTCCGCCGCCCACGGCGCGCCCCTGGGCGATGAAGAACTGGCCGCCGCCAAACGCAACCTGGGCTGGCCGGTGGAGCCGCGTTTCTACATCCCCGAAGACGTGTTGGCCTACTTCCGGCAGGCGGTGGATTTGGGGAAACAATGGGAATCGGCCTGGAACGCCATGTTTGCCGCCTATCGAAAGGAATACCCCGACCTGGGGGCGGAACTCGACCGCCGCTTACGAGGGGAACTGCCCCCCAATTGGGAAGCCTCCCTTCCGGTTTTCCCCGCCGACGCCAAAGGCATGGCGACGCGTGCCGCCTCCGGCAAGGTGCTCAACGCCCTGGCGGAACCCCTGCCCGAACTGCTGGGCGGCTCCGCCGACCTGGCCCCCTCCAACAAGACCTGGCTCAACGGTTTTCCCGCCTTCCAGGCCGACACCCCCGAAGGACGCAACTTCCACTTTGGGGTACGCGAGCACGCCATGGGGGCGGCCGTCAACGGCATGGCGCTTTACGGGGGCGTGATTCCCTACGGCGGCACCTTCCTGGTCTTCTCGGATTACATGCGCGGCGCGATGCGCGTCGGTGCCCTTTCACACGTGCCCGCCATCTGGGTCTTCACCCACGATAGCATCGGTCTGGGCGAGGACGGTCCCACCCATCAGCCGGTGGAACACCTGGCCGCACTGCGCGCCATCCCCAACCTGGTCGTCATCCGTCCGGCGGATGCCAACGAAACCGCCGCCGCCTGGAAGGTCGCCATCGAGCGGCGTTCAGGCCCTACGGCACTGGTTTTCAGCCGCCAGAACGCTCCCACGCTGGACCGTAACCTGTACGAATCGGCCTCGGAACTGGCGCGCGGTGCGTATGTGATGGCCGATTTCGGCGAGGGCACTCCAGAACTCATCCTGATGGCCTCCGGGACGGAGGTGACCCTGGTTGCGGAGGCTGCCGGTTTGCTGGCCGCCGAGGGAATCAACGTGCGTCTGGTTTCCTTCCCCAGTTGGGAACTCTTTGCTGCCCAGCCGCAGGAATATCGTGATGCCGTCCTGCCCCCTCACGTCACGGCGCGCCTTGCTGTCGAAGCCGCCATCCCGATGGGCTGGGAACGCTGGGTAGGGACGCAGGGCGCGGTCATTGGCGTCGAAACCTTTGGCGCCTCTGCCCCGTATAAAACCCTGTACGAAAAATTTGGCCTGACGGTGGAAAACGTGGTGCAGACTGCCCGGCGGTTGCTGGCAGGAGGTGCGGCATGAAGGTAGCCGTTGCCTGCGACCACGGCGGCTTTCCGCTGAAGCAAACCGTTTTGGACACGCTGCGCGCCCTGGGGCACGAAGCCCTCGACCTGGGAACGGACAGCCCCGCCAGCGTGGATTATCCCGATTACGCCGAAAAACTGGGGCGCGCCATCCAGCGCGGCGAGGCCGAGCGCGGCATCCTGATGTGCGGCTCTGGCGTGGGGGCCTGCATTGCGGCCAACAAAATGCGCGGCATCTACGCCGCCATCTGCCATGACACCTATTCGGCACACCAGGGCGTGGAACACGATGACATGAACGTTCTCTGCCTGGGGGCGCGCATCGTCGGGCCGGCATTGGCCGAGGAACTGGTGCGCGCCTTCCTCTCCGCCCGCTTCGTGGGCCGCGACCCCGGCCAGGAACGGCACGCCCGCCGCGTGGGCAAAGTCCGCGCC
>DAOTWV010000289.1:0-2270 GCA_034435695.1 Anaerolineales bacterium
TGCTGGGACGTCCGGTATACCCCACCGTGGCCGAAGTCCCCGACCCGGCGGACATGGCCGTCATCCTCGTCCCCGCCCCCTACGTCCCGCAGAGCCTGGAAGCCTGCGGCGAACGCGGCATCCGCGCCACCATCATCGCCGCCGGTGGCTTCCGCGAGACCGGCCCCGAAGGCGCGGCCCTCGAAGCCCGCTGCCTGGAAATCGCCCGCCGTTACGACATGCGCCTGATTGGCCCCAACTGCATCGGCCTGCTCGACACCCACCTGCCGCTGGACACCACCTTCCTGCCGCCGCCTGGCCCGCCCCCCGGCGATGTGGCCTTCATCTCCCATTCCGGCGCCATCTGCGCCGCCGTGATTGACTGGGCGCGCGGCCAGGGCTTCGGCCTCTCCCGCCTGGTCAGCCTCGGCAACCAGGCCGACCTGAAAGAAGCCGACCTGCTCGAACCCGTCGCCGATGACCCGCGCACCCGCGTCCTCACCCTCTACCTGGAAGGCGTCAGCGATGGCCGTCGTTTCGTGCGCACTGCCCGCCGCGTCGCCTGCCGCAAACCGGTGGTGGCGCTCAAAGTGGGGCGCTTCGAAAGCGGGCAAAAAGCCGTCGCCTCCCACACCGGTGCGCTGGCTGGCAGCGAACAGGCCTTCGATGCCGCCTTCCGCCGCGCCGGCGTCCTGCGTGCCGAAACCAGCGAAGAAATGTTCGATTGGGCGCGCGCCCTGGCCTGGTGCCCCCTGCCGCAAGGCCCCAACGTCGCCGTACTCACCAACGCCGGCGGCCCCGGCGTCACCGCCGCGGATGCCCTCGAAGCCCTGGGGCTGAAACTCGCCCCCCTGAGCGAAACCACCCGTGCAGCCCTGCGCGCCCTCCTGCCGCCCGCCGCCAGCCTGCACAACCCGGTGGACATGCTGGCCTCCGCCTCGCCGGAGCAATACGCCGAAAGTTTGCGCATCCTGCTGGATGACCCGCAAGTCCACAGCGTGATGGTCATCCTGCCCCCGCCGCCCATGTTCACCGCCGGCGCAGTGGCGCGCGCCATCATCCCCGTCATCCAGACCGCCGAAAAGCCCGTCGTGGTGGCGTTGATGGGCGAGCGTCTGATTCAAGAAGCCGTGGAACACCTGCGAGCGGCGCGCGTCCCCGAATACCGCTTCCCGGAACGGGCGGCCTCGGCGCTGGCGATTTTGCATCAACGCGCCGTTGGCCTGGCGCATTGCGAAGCCCCGCAACTTACCCCGGCGGATGTGGACAAGGAAAGGGCTGACTCCCTTCTGGCGGATGCCGCACCCGAAGGCTGGCTCCCCCCTGAGGTAGCCGCGGCCCTCCTGGGGGCGTACGGGATTCGCGTCCCCCGCGGGGAGGTAGCGCGCTCCCCCAAGGAAGCCGCATCCATCGCGGAGCAGGTCGGCTTCCCCGTTGCCCTCAAAATCGTCTCCCCCGATATCGCCCACAAATCCGATGTCGGCGGCATCCTGCTGGATATTTCCTCCCCCGAAGAAGCCGCCCAGGGCTACGAAACGCTCATGCAGCGGGTGGCGCGCCGCAAACCGCAGGCCCGCCTGGAAGGTGTGCTGGTACAGCCCATGATTCCCGCCGGCCAGGAAGTGATTGTAGGCGTGGTGCGCGACGCCCAGTTTGGCCCGCTGGTGATGTTTGGCTCCGGCGGCGTGGAGGTAGAAGGGCTGAAAGACGTGGCCTTTGCGCTCGCCCCCCTGACCGCCCCCGACCTGGACGACATGCTGCAACGCACCTGGGCGGGGCGCAAACTGAGCGGCTACCGCAACATCCCTGCCGCCGACGAGGACGCGGTGCGCGAAGCGCTCATCCGCCTGGCACAACTGGCCGCCGACCACCCGCAAATTGCGGAAATCGAAATCAACCCGTTGCGGGCACTCGCACCGGGGCATGGCGCCGCCGCCCTGGACGTGCGCGTCCGCCTGGCCCCATAGCGCCTCTCGCCCCTCCCCCTCAGGGCACCTCCTCTCGCCCCTCCCCCTTAGGGGGAGGGGATGGGGTGGGGGAAGTGTGGAGAACACCCCTCCCCCTCGCGCCTTGCCATGCCACCGTGCGGGACAACTGACCAGCAGTTGTCCAACAATGGGTTTACGATAGTCCCTCCGCCTCAGGATACCTATTCTCGTTCCTCCCCCTTAGGGTACCTCCTCTCGCCCCTCCCCCTCGCGGGGCTGGCGAGACGACACTTTTTAGAAAAAGGTTCATAGGGTATCCTAAAGACAGTCGGTCTAAGAAAGCCGAAAGGATACCTCTATGAA
>DAOTWV010000290.1:0-3378 GCA_034435695.1 Anaerolineales bacterium
GCGTGGTGACGTGCAGCCTGGGCGGGCTGGCGGTGGGCGCTTCGGCGCAGGTGCAGGTGGTGGTGACGCCGCAATCCGGCGGCCTCATCACCAACACGGTCACGGCCATCCCCGCCGGGCAAACGGACATGAATCCGACGGACAACAGCAGTACGGCGGCCACCGCCGTCGACACTGCCGACCTGACGCTCGGCATACAGGCCGCACCCGACCCGGCGCGCTACAACCAGCCGCTCACCTACACGCTGACCATCACCAACGCCGGCCCGCTGAGCGCCAGCGGCCTGACGCTGACCGATACCCTGCCCGGCGCGGCGGTCTTTGGCAGCGCGGCGGCCTCGCAGGGCAGTTGCGTGCAGGCGGGCGGTGCGCTCACCTGTACGCTGGGCAGCCTCTCCAGCGGCGCGGCAGCCACCGTCAGCGTGGTGGTTACGCCCACCGGGTCGAGCGCCCTCACCAGCACCGCGGGCGTCTCGGCGTCCACCTTCGACCCCAACCTCTCCGACAATCACCGCCAAAGCGTGCTTTCCCTTGCGCCGTATCTCGATGCCTTCGACAACGGCATCCCGCCCGGATGGACGGTCATCGACGGCGGCGATGGGCGCGGCAGCACGGCCACCTGGACGGCGCGCAACCCCTGCCAGCGCGCCATCACCTCTCCCGCCAGCGCCCCCTGGCTGATGGTCGATTCCGACTGCGCCGGCATCGGCGATACCCAGGATGAGCAACTCATCAGCCCGGTCTTCGACGGCACGGCCTGCACCAGCATCCAGGTGGGGTTCAGCAACCAGTTCCGGGCGCACGGCCTCGAAATCGGCGATGTGGATGTCAGCGTGGATGGCGGCCTCACCTGGGTCAACGCCCTGCGCCTGCAAGGCTTCAGCGAGGGCTACCCCACCCCGGCGACGCGCACGCTGGATATCAGCGCCCTGGCTGCCGGAAAATCCTTCCAGGTGCGTTTTTACTACCGTAACGCACACTTCGACTGGTGGTGGGCGATTGACGACTTCAACCTGACGTGCAGCAAGGCCGCGCCGCAACTCCCGGCGCTGACTGTCTCGCAGCACGACTCCGCCGACCCCCTGACGCTGGGGAACGCGCTGACCTATCAGGTGACGGTCACCAACACGGGCGCGTACAGCGCCACCGATGTGGTGCTCAGCGATACCCTGCCGCTCAGCGCGACCTTTGGGGCGGCTACCGCTTCCCAGGGTTCCTGCACCCTGACGAGCGATTCCGCATCCCTGCGCTGCCCGTTGGGGAGTTTGCCTCCCGGAGGCAGCGCCCAGGTTTCGGTGACTCTCACCCCCACCCTGACGGGGGTCTTCACCAACACGGCCTTCGTGTCCGCCGGGCAGATGGAAACGGTCACCCTGGATAACACCTCCGTGGAGACCACCACGGTCATCACCCCACCGGTTGGTGCGCTGCAGTTCGGACAGAGCGCCTACAGCCTGGCCGAGGACGGCGGCACGCTGGCCGTCACGGTGCAGCGCGTCGGCGGCAGCGCCGGAACGGTCACGGTGGATTACGCCACCGCCGACGGCACGGCTACCGCCGGGGCGGATTACACCTCCGTCAGCGGCACGCTCACCTTCGTGGACGGCGAAACCAGCAAAACCGTCCTCATCCCCATCCTGGACGACACGCTGGCCGAGCCGGACGAGACCTTCACCCTGACGCTCTCCAACCCGACCGGCGGCGCGTCCCTGGGCAGCCCCGCGCAGGCCGTCGCCACCATCACGGACAACGACGTGCCGGGGGCGTTCCAGTTCGGGCAGAGCGCCTACATCCTGGCCGAGGACGGCGGTACGCTGACCGTCACGGTGCAGCGCGTCGGCGGCAGCAGCGGCGCAGTCACAGTGGATTACGCCACCGCCGACGGCACGGCCACCGCCGGGGCGGATTACACCTCCGTCAGCGGTACGCTCACCTTCGCGGACGGCGAAACCAGCAAAACCGTCCTCATCCCCATCCTGGACGACACGCTGGACGAGCCGGACGAGACCTTCACCCTGACACTCTCCAACCCGACCGGCGGAGCGTCCCTGGGCAGCCCCGCGCAGGCCACGGTGACGATTACCAACGTGGTGCATACGCGCAAGTTGTACCTTCCGCTAATCATCCGCTGATGGGTTCGGGTAGGCCGGACATTCCTGTCCGGCCTGGCCCCTCCCCGCCGTGTAGGCCGGACATTCCTGTCCGGCCTGGCCCCTCCCCGCCGTGTAAGCCGGAGGTTCCTGTCCGGCACCCCCTGGCTAAAACACCCTGACGGGTGCAGACGCCCGTCCCACAACGGGCTGCAAAGCCCATGCCACAAGGAGAAGCACGATGCACACTTGCCTTGTTTTCCCCCGTCCACCGCCCTCGCCACCTGCCGCACCGGTACCCGTCACCCTCTGCGAAGGTGGAAGGTGCATGCCGCGGTGCTGTGACTACGCATCGCTTCCACATCAACCAATCTGCAATTCAAAATCCATCCCTCAATCACACAAGGAGTTCATCCATGCAAAGCATACAACGAAAGTCTCGTGCAGTTATTATCCTGGCTCTGATTCTCATCCTGGGGTTGGGCGCCGTCTGGGCGCAGGCGGCAGGCAACACCCCCGGCGCGCCCGGCGGCGTGCAGGCAGCCACCGGTACGGCCTTCACCTACCAGGGGCGGCTGGACAAGAGCGGCAGCCCCTACAACGGCACCTGCAACTTCAAATTTACGCCGTACGATGCCGCCAGCGGCGGCTCGGCAGTCGCCTCGACCCTCACCAAAACGGGCATCGCGGTCACGGACGGCCTGTTCACCACCGACCTGGACTTTGGCGCAAGCGTCTTCCAGGGTGATGCGCGTTACCTGCAAATCCAGGTGCAGTGCAGCGGGGACAGCGGTTACACCACGTTGAGCGGGCGTGTTGCATTGAACGCCGCGCCGTATGCCCTCAGCCTGGTCCCCGGTGCGACCGTGCAGGGCAATGACACGGGCGGCTCGATGTTTTACGCCATCAACGCCGCTACCACCGGTTCCGGCAGCGGCCTGTACGGCCTGACCAATGCCGCCGGGGGCAACGGCGTTGCCGGTTGGAACCTGGCCAGCAGCGGCGGAACCGGTGTGTACGGCAACACCGCCGCCAGCGCCGGCACGCCCTATGGCGTGTACGGCATCGCCTCGGATAGCGGCAGCGCCACCTCGTATGGCGTGTACGGCAAGAGCAACAGTTCGGTCGGCACGGGGGTGGGCGGCAGCGCCCCCACCAACGGCGTGTACGGCGAAGCCACCAACACCAGCGGCGCAGCCTGGGGCGTGTACGGCAAGAGCAGTTCCGCTTCCGGGTATGGCGTCTTCGGTACCAATGCCGGCGGAGCGGGGGTAAGAGGTGAAACGGT
>DAOTWV010000291.1:0-9407 GCA_034435695.1 Anaerolineales bacterium
CTACGCGACCAAAAGACTATCAGACCAAGCGACCACCCGACCAAAAGACTACCAGACTAACAGACCAAAAGACTAACAGACCAAAAGACTAACAGACCAAAAGACTACGCGACTAACAAACCACGCGACCATGAAAGCCATCCTCTTCTACGAACACGGCGGCCCGGAAGTGCTGGAATACGGCGACTACCCCACCCCGGAACCCGCCCCTGGAGAAGTACTCATCCGCCTGAAGGCTGCTGCCCTCAACCGCCTGGATTTGTGGGTGCGCGAGGGCTGGCCTGGCATCCGCCTGAACTACCCGCACATCCCCGGTGCAGACGGCGCCGGAGAAATCGCCGCCCTGGGCGAGGGGGTCACCGGGTTGGAAGTCGGTATGCCGGTCGTCATCAACTCCAACATCGGCTGCGGCAAATGTCCCGCCTGCCAGCGCGGCCTGGACAACCAATGCCGTCACTGGCAACTGCTGGGCGAAACCCGACGCGGCACCTACGCCGAATACGTCGCCGTGCCGGCGCGGCAGGTCTTTCCCTTGCCGGAGGGCTTCGACTACCATACGGCAGCCGCCGCGGCGCTGGTCTATCACACCGCCTGGCACTCCCTCATCACACGTGCCAACCTGCGCCCCGGAGAAAGCGTGCTCATCGTGGGCGCATCCGGTGGAGTGAACACCGCCAGCATCCAGATTGCCAAATACGCTGGCGCGACCGTTTACGTCGTGGGTTCCAACGCCAAAAAACTGGCATTGGCCGAATCGCTGGGAGCCGACTACCTGATTGACCGCTCCAAAGAAGAAAACTGGGCTAAAGCGGTGTACAAACTCACCAACCGCCAGGGCGTGGACGTGGTGGTGGATAACGTGGGTACCACCTTCCCGCTCAGTTTCCGCGCCGCCCGCAAGGGAGGCCGCATTCTGACCGTCGGCAATACCGGCGGCCCCAAATTCGAGATTGACAACCGCTTCATCTTCGGCAAACACCTGAGCATCATCGGCTCCACCATGGGGACGCTCCACGACTTCCGCACCGTCATGGGACTGGTCGTTGCAGGACACCTGCGCGTCCCGCTGGACAAAACTTTCCCCCTCGCTGAGGCCCGCGCCGCGCAGGAACGCCTGGAAAGCGGCAAGCAGATGGGAAAGATAACCCTGGTGTGCTGATGCAGGTGCCACGCATCAGGTATGAGGTGGTACGTGGTACGCAGTACATGAACCGACGTCCGCTCTCCGTAACCATCCTTGCCCTGGGTGTGTTAACCCTTGCGGCACTGTATCTCACTCGCATCGAAGCCGCCCTCCGGCACTGGGACACTTTGCAAACGTATGCCCTGCCGGGGGCGGCCTGGTATTTGCTTGTGAGCGGCATGATATGGAGCCTGCTCTTTGGCTTTTTGGGCGTAAGGCTCTTGCGAGGCAGCCCGCAGACAGGCCGTTTCCTGCGTCTCACAGTAGTACTGTACACGGTCATTCAATGGCTCGAACGCGTGTACCTGCGTGCTCGCACCCCTGCCGTGCACAACACTGCATTCTGGCTGTTACTCACCCTGCTTGGCCTCCTGTGGGTCTTTTGGACGCTTTCACAGCCGGGAGCAAAACTTTACCTTGGAGAACTTCATGAGCAAGAACCCCAAAATTGAATACCTGAAAGCCTTGCGCGAACAGGCCGCCCTGGGCGGCGGCCCGGAACGCATCGAAAAACAGCATCAACGCGGCCGGCTGACCGCCCGCGAACGCATCAGCCTGCTGCTCGATAAGGGTTCCTTCCGGGAAGTTGACCCCTTTGTCACCCACACCAGCACCAACTTCGGCCTGCAAAACCAGAAATTCCTGGGGGATGGGGTTGTCACCGGCTGGGGCACAGTTGATGGCCGGTTGGTGTACGTCTTCTCTCAGGATTTCACCGTCATGGGAGGCAGTTTGGGGGAAGCCCACGCCCGCAAAATCGTCAAGATTATGGAGATGGCGCTCAAAAACGGCGCGCCCGTCATCGGGCTGAACGATTCGGGGGGCGCGCGCATCCAGGAGGGGGTAGCCTCCCTGGGAGGCTACGCCGACATCTTCCTGCAAAACACCCTGGCCTCCGGGGTCATCCCCCAAATCAGCGTCATCATGGGGCCGTGCGCTGGCGGGGCAGTCTATTCGCCGGCGCTGACGGATTTCATCTTCATGGTGCGCAATTCCTCCTACATGTTCGTCACCGGCCCCGAAGTGGTCAAGGCCGTCACCCACGAGGAAGTCTCTTTCGAAGACCTGGGTGGTGCAAGCGTACATTCCGAAACTTCCGGCGTGTGTCACGTGGCCGCCGATAGTGAGGCCGATACACTGTACCTGGTGCGCAAACTGCTCTCCTACCTGCCGCAAAACAACCTGGAAGACCCGCCTTTCGTCCCCCCCACCGATGACCCGCTGCGCACCGAAAGCGCCCTGGACGAAATCATCCCCGATGACCCCAGCAAACCCTACGACATCAAAGAGGTCATCCGCCTGATTGTGGACGAGGGGCAATTCTTCGAGATTCACGAGGCCTACGCGGCCAATATCGTGGTCGGGTTTGCCCGTCTGGGCGGGCACAGCGTGGGCATCATCGCCAACCAGCCGGCGGTGCTGGCCGGTGTACTGGATATCGACGCCTCCGAGAAAGCAGCCCGCTTCGTGCGCTTCTGCGATTCCTTCAACATCCCCATCCTGACTTTTGTAGACGTGCCCGGTTTCCTGCCCGGTACCCACCAGGAGCATGGCGGCATCATCCGCTCTGGGGCCAAGTTGCTGTACGCCTACTGCGAAGCCACCGTTCCCAAGTTGACCGTCATCACCCGCAAGGCCTACGGCGGGGCATACGATGTGATGAGCAGCAAACACATTCGCGGCGATTTCAACGTGGCCTGGCCCAGCGCCGAAATCGCCGTCATGGGGCCGGATGGCGCCGTCAACATCATCTTCCGCAAGGAACTGGCCGCAGCAGAAGACCCGGTGCAACGCAAAGCCGAACTGGTGGCCGAATACCGGGAAACCTTCGCCAATCCATACGTGGCCGCCAGCCGCGGGTATATCGACGATGTCATTCGCCCGCGTGAAACGCGCCCCCGCCTCATCAACGCGCTGGAAATGCTTTCCAACAAGCGTGACAACAACCCGCCCAAGAAACACGGCAATATCCCGCTGTAAGTACCACGTACGACGTACGACGTACCATGTACCACGTACCACGTACGTCGTGACACCGGAGAACGTTTATGTTTACGAAAGTTCTGATAGCCAACCGCGGCGAGATAGCCGTCCGCATCATCCGCGCCTGCCGGGAACTCGGTCTGGAAACCGTAGCCGTGTACTCGGAAGCCGACCGGCAGGCCTTGCACGTGCGCTACGCCGACGAAGCCTACTGCATCGGCCCGGCGGCCTCCCGCGATTCCTATCTGCGCATGGACAAAATCCTCGAGGTAGCCCGTCAAAGCGGTGCGGGCGCCATCCACCCCGGCTACGGCTTCCTGGCTGAGCGCGCCGATTTCGCTCAGGCCTGCCTGGACGAGGGTATCGCCTTCATCGGCCCCAAACCTTCGGCTATCGCTGCCATGGGCGACAAAGCCGTTGCCCGCGAAACCGTCAGCAAGGCCGGCGTCCCCGTCGTGCCGGGGACGGAGGGCGAAGGCGGCCTGAGTGATGATGAATTGCTGGCGCTGGCCCCGCAAATCGGTTTCCCGCTGCTTATCAAGGCCACCGCCGGCGGCGGCGGCAAAGGCATGCGCGAGGTACGCTCCCTGGAAGAAATGCCCTCCCTGCTGCGCTCCGCCCGTCGGGAAGCCGAAGCCGCCTTCGGAGACGGAAACGTGTACCTGGAGAAACTCATCGAGGGCGCGCGCCACATCGAAATCCAGATTCTGGCCGATTCCTTTGGCAACACCATCCACCTGGGGGAGCGCGAATGCTCCATCCAGCGGCGGCACCAGAAACTGCTGGAGGAATCCCCCTCCCCCTTCATCGCCGATGACGAGGCTTTCCGCCAAAAGATGGGCGGCGTCGCCGTACGGGCTGCCGAAGCCGTGGGATACCTCAACGCCGGCACCATCGAATTCCTGGTGGATGCCGATAAAAATTTCTACTTCCTGGAGATGAACACCCGCCTGCAGGTGGAACATCCCGTCACCGAACTGGTCACCGGTGTGGACATCGTGCGTGAGCAAATCCGCATTGCCCGCGGGCGGCAACTGCGCTGGAAGCAGGAAGATATCCAGATGCGCGGCTGGGCTATCGAAGCCCGCATCAACGCCGAAGACCCGTACAACAACTTCATGCCCTCCACCGGCAAACTCAACCACATCCTGACCCCCAGCGGGCCGGGCATCCGCGTCGATACCGGGGTATTCTCCGGCTTCGAAATCACGCCCTACTACGATTCGATGATTGCCAAACTGGTGGTGTGGGGGGAAACACGCGCCGAGGCCATCCTGCGCCTGCGCCGTGCCCTCGAGGAATACCGCATCATGGGCGTGCGCACCAACCTGCCTTTCCACCAGAAACTGGTCGATTCTCATCGCTTCATGGCCGGACAATACGATACCCGCTTCGTGGAAGAACGCTTTACCCCGCAATACGACAGCGACCAGCGCACCGAAGCCGAAATTGCAGCCATCCTCGCCACCCTGGTAGCCCACCACCAGCAGCGCCATGCCGCCAACATCGTGCGCCGCGGCGCACGGGATACCAGCAACTGGAAGTGGATTTCCCGTTGGGAGCGTATGCACCGCTAATACGGAAGACGCGTATGAAATACATCACCACGATTGATAACAAGGAATACATCATCGAAATCCTGGAGGACGGTCAGGTCACCGTCAACGGCAAGCCTTATCAGGTGGATTTTGAATCCGTCAACGGGCAGCCGCTCTACTCCCTGCTGGTCAACGGGCAATCCTACGAGAGCATGGTGTATCCCAGCGAACAGGAATGGGAAGTGTTGCTGCGCGGGCATCTGTACCGCGCCCGTGTGGAAGATGAACGCGAAAAGCGCCTGCGCGCTGCCAGCGGCGGCAGCACCGCCCAAAATGCCCACTTCCATCTCAAGGCACCCATGCCCGGTCTGGTCGTCGCTGTCCCCGTCAGCGAAGGCCAGGAAGTCAAAGCCGGGGACGTGCTGGTCATCCTGGAATCGATGAAAATGCAAAACGAACTCAAATCGCCCCAGGATGGCATCGTCAAGCGCGTGCGCGTCGAGGCCGGGCAAAGCGTGGAACGCAACCAGGTCATGCTCTCCGTGCATGCCCCGGAAGGCTAAGCCGCATGTCCGCCTACCAGGAACTGGAAGTCAAATACCTGATAGCCGACCTGCCGGCGCAGCGCGCCCGTCTGGAGTCACTGGGAGCAGTCTGTGTGCAGCCGCGCACCTTCGAGCAGAATCTGCGCTTCGATACCCCCGCCGGCGACCTGACGCGCACCTACCAGGTGCTGCGTCTGCGCCAGGACCGGTGCGCCCGCCTGACGTACAAAGGCCCCGGCGAAGAACGGGATGGCGTGCGCCTGCGTCAGGAAATCGAATTCGAAGTCAGCGATTTCGAGGCTGCCCGGCGCTTCCTCGAAGCCCTGGGCTACCGCGTCAACGTGCGCTACGAAAAATACCGCGCCACCTACGATTTGGGCGCGGTACACGTCACGCTGGATGAACTGCCCTACGGCGATTTCCTCGAAATCGAAGGCCCCACCCCGCAGGACATCCACGCCGTGAGTGACCAACTCGGCCTGCGCTGGGATGCCCGCATCCGCGAGAGTTACCTGGCCCTTTTCGAAAGAGCACGTCTCACCCTGGGTTGGCCCTTCTCAGACCTGGTTTTCTCCCGTTTCGAGGGCATGTCTGCTCCGCTCGCCCCTCTGGGGTTGCCCTTTGCCGACAGGTGAATTTTCTCCCCCGTGCCACACGCGACGCAGCCCCCGTTTCGGGGGCTGCGCGTTTTACGGCAAGGTCTCTCGCATTCGGATGTTCAGGGAGTCAAATCCCAAAAACGGGCTTCTTCCACGCGTACCTTGAAGGGGGCGTTTTCACCGCTGGCAATGAATAACCCAAACTGGCCATCCTTGAACGTCGCATCCCGTACACTGCCCACCAGTTGGCCGTTGACATACACTTTGAACTTGTCTCCTTTGACCCAGATGCCCAGGGTGTTTTTCTGGTTTGGGCCGGTGCGAATAGCGGGGTGCGCTTTCCAGTCTTGCAGGCTGGTGTAGGTACTGCCATCCCACAGGTACAGCCGGAAGCGTCCATCGCAGGATACCCCAAAGACGTATCCCTTCTCCGGTGAGGGGGCGCGCACAATCATGCCATACCGGTCAAGGCCGCTGCACACATCGCCGGTCGTGAAATCCACTTCCAGGTAAAAATCGTCCACTGCGGCGCGTTGCGACAACCCCCATTCATCCAGCACCCCTTTGGTTTTGGCAATCATCTCCAGCGCGCCGGCGTTCATCTTGAAACGCGTGTTATCCGTATCCACCAGGAACCAGTAGGTGCTCTTATCCATTGGGTCGCTCCAGGTAGGCGCACCCAGGTTCAGGCTGCTGCTCGCTTCGGTGACCTGGATTTCGACCCAAAACTGCCCCTCACCCTTTTTGCCTGGGCCAAATTGCACCCCATCGGGGGTTTGCAGCCGCCATACGCTGCGATACGTCCCTGGGGTTTGCGGTGCCGTAAAGGGCACGCGAATGGTCACCTTCTGTCCCGGAGCCACTTCCTTGGGCAGCGGTACCGGGCTTTGGGCACCCATCTGGTCTCCATCCACAAAGACCGCGGCATAGTCCTGAGTCCACGTGCAGGTGCCTTCGTTTTTCAGAGTCCAGGTTTTCTCGAAAGTATTCCCGGCAGCAAAACTGGTGCCATCAGGGACGTTTTCTCCCATGAAAGTAATGCGGTTGGTACAGGTTTCCTCCTGCGGTTCAGGCGTTGCCGTCGGCGTGGGGGAAGGCTGTGCTGTTGGGGAAACAACCGCTACAGCGGTGGGCGTGGGGATTTCCGTTGGCATGGCGTTATCCATTGCCAGGGTAAAGGTGGTTTGCACTCCATTGACGTTGACAGTGTACGTTCCGGCGGGCAGTCCGACAATATCCAGGGGCACATTTTCCTCGAAGGGAGTCAACACCTGGGCACAAACCGCGTCGGCTGGGCGTTCCGTAGTCAGGGTGACCTCGAAGAGGTTGTCTTTGCGCACGACATCCACCCCGGAAATCGTAGTACAGGCATCGGGAAGGTTCCCCCGCACAACGGCCGCGGCCTGCAGGGGGAAGGATTCCATCAACAGCACATCCACCTGCTCGATGAAAGGCGTACCGACGACCACGCTGCCTGCGGGGGCGGCTGCCGTTTCCTGCGGGACTGCGGTTTCCGAAGTCGTTGGCGCCTCTCCTGCCTCCGGCAGGGAGGGCGCCCGGTTTTGGGGAGGGGGCGCTCCCAACGTGCAGGCTGTCAATAATAGTGCGAAAGTCAAAATGGCGAGGGCTTTTCTGTATTTCATTTACATGTTCTCCTTATATGCCTGAGTCCGTCGTACGGGGATTATGTCCGAGGGCCAACAAACGGGCTGGAAAACCCGCCCCACTGGCACGAAACGTCATTGCCTGGCGGAACGTTCCAGCGTGCTCTGCATCACCTGCTCCATGTGTGCAGCCAGTTTCGTGCGGTCGAAGTGGGCTTCGATGTAAGCACGCCCCTGCTGTCCCAGACGACGGCACAACGCATGGTCAGCCGCCAGGGTGCGAATGGCATTGGCCAATGCTGCCGCATTCCCCGGAGGAACCGGAATCCCACCATCCGCGGCTTCCACCACCTGCCGAATGACGCCCTCGATAGCCAGAATCACCGGTCTTCCGGCGGCCATGTAGTCGAAAACCTTGTTGGGGTACACGGTTTTGTACATTGCTACCGGTTTGAGAATGGCGAGGCAGGCATCTGCGGCAGAAAGTGCAACGGGCATCTCCGTCTTTGGGATGGAATCCAGAAAACGCACGTTTTGCAACCCCATTTCGACGGCGCGCGCCATCAAACGCGGCTTTTCCTTGCCATCGCCCAACAACACGATGGTGATATGCGGCTCATCTTGCAACATGGCAGCGGTATCCAGCACCACATCCAGGTCATTAGAGAGGCCGTGGGCACCGGCATACAGCACAACGAACGCGTCACCCAGGTCATGTGCCTGCCGAAAATCGCTCCCCTCCGCCTGGGGGTCGAACATGCGCGTATCCGCCCCATTGGGAACGAGTTCCACGCGCCGCGCACCGCGGCGGCGAACATGCTCCATGAAACCGGGAGAGTTGATAACCAGCGTATCCGCCCGGCGGTATAAAAACCGCTCCAGCCACTCGGAGGCGCGAATCAACAGCGGGTTGGTGAGCACTCCTACGGCCACGGCAAAAGCAGGCCACAGGTCGCGTACTTCGAACAGAAAACGCGCCCTCTTCAGCCGCGCCAACGCCCAGGCAGTTACCCCCTGGAAAATGGGCGGCGAGGTACCCCACACCAGGTCTACATCCCGCACCTGTAACCCGGCCCAGAAAGACGAGGCCATGAAACTGAAAAAACTCAACAAACGGTGAAAAAACGAGCGATGCCAGTGCGGATAAACGTAAGGACGGATGATGTGGATGTTTTCTTCCGGCGTTTCCGCGCGGCTGTCTTTGCCGGTCAGGTAACTGATGGGGCTGGCAATGACCGTAACGCGGTGCCCCTGGGCGGCCAGATAGCGCGCCAGTTCGTGGTGCCGTGTTCCGCCAGGTTCGTTGATGGCCGCAAAGGCCTGGTGTATGAGAAGAACGTGCATGGTTTATGGTTGGGTAAGGAATGGGTCAATCCTGCAAGGGATTTCGGACGGGATAACTTGCGGTGTCTTTCGCCGGACAAGAATGTCCGGCCTACTCGTAGGACGGGCTTTCCAGCCCGTCTTCGCCGGACGGGAATCTCCGGCCTACTTGTAGGACGGGCTTCCCAGCCTGTTTTCGCCAGACGGGAATCTCCGGCCCACTTGTAGGACGGGCTTTCCAGCCCGTCTTCGCCGGACAGGAATGTCCGGCCTGCCTGGGTAGGACAAGGCGCAGCCTTGTCCTACAGGGTACTCCAGGGGGGGATTTTATGGCCTCGATTGGCCCGGAACGGCTTCCCAGCCCGTCTTCGCCGGACAGGAATATCCGGCCCACCTGTAGGACGGGCTTCCCAGCCCGTCTTTCGCCGGACGGGAATCTCCGGCCTACTTGTAGGACGGGCTTTCCAGCCCGTCTTCGCCGGACGGGAATCTCCGGCCTACTTGTAGGACGGGCTTTCCAGCCCGTCTTCGCCGGACAGAAATGTCCGGCCTGCCTGGGTAGGACAAGGCTCAGCCTTGTCCTACAGGGTACTCCAGGGGGGATTTTATGGCCTCGATTGGCCCGGAACGGC
>DAOTWV010000292.1:0-4099 GCA_034435695.1 Anaerolineales bacterium
GGTAGTAGTAGAGCGGATCGTGGGCGCTGGTCTGGTCGGTGACCACGTCGGGGGTGATGCCGCGGCGCACCAGTTCGGGCAGCACGTCGGCGGCGTTGCCCAACAGGCCGATGGACAGCCCCTCGCCTTTGGCCAGGGCCTCGTCCACGCGGCGCAGGGCGTCGTCCAGGTCGTCGGCCACCACGTCCAGGTAGGCGGTCTCCAGGCGGCGCTGGATGCGGTGGGGGTCGATTTCCACCACCAGGCCGACGCCTTCGTTCATGGCGATCGCCAGCGGCTGCGCGCCGCCCATCTCGCCCAGGCCGGCGGTCAGCACGAACTTGCCCTTGAGCGAAGGCCAGCCTTGCTGGGTAGCCAGCGAAGCCAGGGTCTCATACGTCCCCTGCAGGATGCCCTGTGTGCCGATGTAAATCCACGAACCGGCGGTCATCTGGCCGTACATCATCAGGCCTTTGGCGTCCAGTTCGTCGAAGTGCTCCCAGGTAGCCCATTTGGGCACCAGGTTGGAGTTGGCAATCAGCACGCGCGGGGCGTCGGGGTGGGTCTTGAAGACGGCCACCGGCTTGCCGGACTGGATGAGCAGGGTGTCGTCCACGTCCATCTTCTGCAGGGTGTCCAGGATGGCGTCGAAGGCCTCCCAGTTGCGGGCGGCCTTGCCGCGCCCACCATAGACGATGAGATTGTCGGGGTCGCCGGCCACATCCGGGTCGAGATTGTGCTGAATCATGCGGAAGGGGGCTTCGAGCAGCCAGTTCTTGCAGTGCAGTTGTGTCCCGCGGGGCGGGTGAACAACACGGGGTCCAGAAACCGTCTTTGGGGTAGGCATGCCAGACATGAGGGTACCTCCTTACAGGTGAACATCTGAAGTGGGAGAAGAGAGGGGCGTAGAGGGGTCTGCGGGGGGGCAGGTAGTAACGCCAGGACTGGCTGAGGCAGACAAAGACAAAAAAACAACCGCCCCTCCAAAATTATACGTCTTTTAGAGGAGCGGTTGGGGAATTTTTACCGGTGTGTTGTAAATTTCATGCCTCAACAGGGATAAGATTGCCAAATGTGGTACTGCGCAGCCGGGAGACGAGGTCTGCCTGTGCCTCGCACCACACCTCTTGCAGGGGGCAGGACCTGGTAAAGGTGCAGGTGCCGTTATTGCCGACGCATTCATTGAGCAGAATAGGGCCGTCAATGGCCTCGACCACCTCAAGCAGGGTGATTTCTTCTGGTGGACGCGCCAGCGTAACGCCGCCCCGCGCACCGCGGGAAGTGCTTAACAATCCGGCTACGGAGAGTTGCGAAACGATTTTGGCCAGGAACGAGGGGGGAATATGCTGCTCAGAGGCGATTTGACTGGTTGCAGCGCGTTTTCCAGGTTCCAGGCGGGCCAGATACATGACAGCACGAATAGCGTAATCGGCTTGTCGGGTGATTTGCATGGTGTACTCCCTGTTGAGCGTAACCCTGTGGTGCCCTTTGACACCACATAGATGACAGATGATTCCCATCTATTTTAGGTTGAGATTGTCCAATTTCATAGTGACAGAGGTCATTGCCCTGAGGTGACCTCTGTCTGCCCTTGCTTGGATTTTTGTTAGGAGAGAACAAAAAGAGCGCGTGGTAAGATTAGCACATCTCTGGCCATTGCCTGCGGTACCTGCCGCAGAAGACAGTTTCAGGAGGCTACTGTACCAATGAAAGAAATTGCTGTTATTGGCGTGGGGTACGTGGGTCTGGTCACCGCGGCCTGTTTTGCTGACCTGGGTAACCGTGTGGTTGCGCTGGATATCAACGAAGAGCGCATCGAAGGGTTGAAGCGCGGTGTCATGCCGATTTACGAACCGGGACTGGAAGAACTGGTGGAGCGCAATACCCGCGCCGGTCGCCTGTCGTTTACCACCTCTTACCCTGAAGCCTTGAAAGATGCCGAATTCGTCTTCATTGCTGTAGGGACCCCCTCTGGGGTAGATGGTGAAGCCGATTTGCGCTACGTAGCCGCGGCGGCGCGCTCCATTGCGGAGACCATGGAGCATGAATTAATCATCATCAACAAATCCACAGTCCCTGTGGGTACCGGGGATTGGGTGGCGGAAATTGTCAAACGCCATCAGAAAGAGCCCATTCCCTTCTCTGTGGTTTCGTGCCCCGAATTTTTGCGTGAGGGGTCTGCAATTGGAGATTTCATGCACCCGCACCGCACCGTTTTAGGGTCGCTGGACAGGGAAGCAGCAGAAAAGGTGGCGCAATTGCATTTGGCGTTACGCGCGCCCATCGTTATCACTGACCTGCGGACAGCGGAAATGATTAAGTACGCCTCCAATGCTTTCCTGGCGACCAAGATTTCATTCATCAATGAAATTGCCAACATCTGTGAAGCGCTGGGGGCAGACGTGAAAGAAGTGGCGATTGGCATGGGGTACGACAAGCGCATCGGCCCCTTCTTCCTGGATGCGGGGCTGGGGTATGGCGGCTCCTGTTTCCCCAAGGACGTGCTCGCCCTGGCGCACATGGCCGCGGAGAAAGGCAAGCATCCCCAATTGCTGCACGCCGTGATGGAAATCAACGCCGACCGGCGCAAAGTGGCTGTGGAAAAACTGCGCGAGTTGACGGGGGGCTTTGCCGGCAAGACGATTGGCTTGCTGGGGCTGGCCTTCAAACCCAACACGGATGATATGCGGGAAGCCCCCTCGATTGACATTGCGCGCGCGTTGCTTGCCGAGGGCGCACAGGTGCGCGCCTATGACCCCGTAGCCATGGAAAATGCTGCCCGGATTTTGCCGGATGTGCAGATGGTTTCCAGCGCCTACGAAGTGGCTGAAGGGGCAGATGCCTTGATTGTGGTCACGGAATGGAACGAGTTCAAAGCCCTGGACCTGGCACGGGTCAAGGAATTGATGCGCGCCCCCAACCTGGTGGATGGGCGCAATATCTATGACCCCCAGGCCGTGCGTGCTATGGGGTTCCGTTACCTGGCGTTGGGACGCGGGTATGATGGCAACGGCGGTTTTCCTGCTGGGGTAGAGAAAATTTCCATGGCTATTTGAGAGCCTTGCGAATATAAACAGAAAGACGCCATCCTGTCATTAGGATGGCGTCTTTTGGTTGGTGTGTGTGTCAGGCCTCTGCGGCAGGTGCTTTTTGGGGGTGTGTTGGCAGGGTGATGTGAAATTCTGCGCCTTGCTTCCCGCGGCGGGCGGTGTGGATTTCCCCGTTGTGCAATTGGAAGATGTGTTGTGCGATGAAACTCCACATGGTCAGTTCCATTTCGGGGGCCGCAAGATTGTGCTCTCCATGCGCTTGCAAGCGTATCTGGTACGCTCCCTGGGACAGGGTTGCCTCTACCTGCAGGGTCGCGGGCGCTTTGACCCACGTGCTGAGGTAGTGCAGCACATGGCGGAATGCCTGTCGCAGCAGCGTTTTATCTGCCTGGATGGGAGAGGATGCGGGCAGGTGCATCTCCAGGGATGCGGATTCTTCTGGGGTTCCGGTGCGCCACTCCTGGGCGGCGCGTTCCAAAACCTCTTTCAGGGTGCAATCCTGCCATTCGGGGGTTTTTTCCCCTCTTTGCAGGCGCGCCATGTCAATCAGGTTGCTCACAAAGGACATGGCCTGCTGGCTGTTCTGATAGACGGTGGTCAGGTCTTCGCGTTGTAAATCGGTCAATGGCCCATCCATCCCTTTCAGTACCATTTTGGTAAAACCCAAAATGCGGTTGAAAGGGGATTTCAGGTCGTGGGCTTCGCGCGAGATGAAGGCTGTCAGGTCCAGGTCTGTGGGGATGGATACGGTTTCATCGCTCATGTTTTGATTGTAACGCAAAAATCGCTGAGTGGGGTATACTTGCGCCCGCAAGGGAGCACGAAAGATACGTTGGTCAGTAGAACGCTGATAACGCTGGTGCCGCTGATATCCGCTGGTTGTGTTGGTTTTCATCGCTACATTAGCCGTATCTGCGAGAATCTGCTGCGGTATCTGCGTTCCGGTGTGTCAGGTCATACCGCGATTCCCCAACGTTTTAGTGCTCCCTACGCGCCTCTCTCCCCCAATGCGTTTCTTGTGTTGGTAGTGGGGTGAGTCTGCCCATGGCAATTTTGGACGCCCGGCGATT
>DAOTWV010000293.1:0-3489 GCA_034435695.1 Anaerolineales bacterium
GAAATTGCAGCCAGCAATGCCCAATTTGGGACAATTCATCCGCAAATGTCGCAGAGTACGCCGATAGAACAGAAAAAATCTGCGCAATCTGCGGATACCATGCTCCGTTCATCCGTGTCCATCCGTGTTCACCTGTGGTTGTTTCGGCGCGTACGAATTTGAAATTGCAGCACTGCCCCTTGCAGTTTTGCCTGCTTTGGGGGATAATCTGGGGCGGCCTGCACGGACAGGCCGAAATCCCCTTCTCGTGGAGGTGTCATTGTGGCAAAACCGAAGAAGACAGCCCAACGGCGCGATAATCGTCCGCTCTGGATTGGGCTGGCAGTGATGGCCGGAATCGTGCTGCTGGCTTTCCTGTTCTACCGCAGCCAGCAGGCGCGGTTGTTTACCCTCACCCAGGGAGATGAAGCCCTGGTCATCCTGTTGCGCGATACCCAGGATGGAGTGTACACCCTGCAGTACAACGGCCGCCAGCCAGTAGAGATTACCGGCGTGCAGACCATGCTGGCCGGAGAAATCCTGCACATGGATGTGGAAGGCGTCAGTCTGGAGAGCGACTCGCAACAGGTGGCCGTGGTGCAAAACCAGGTGGAGGAACCTTTTCGGGTGCAGCCGGGAGAAACCTTCCAGGTGCACGTCACCTTCAGCGGGCAGACCCTGGGGTACAACTACCTGTACGGTTTCCGCCTGACGTACACCGGCGGCGGCGGAACGCCGCGCACTTTCGACGCACTCGACAAGGACTTCCGTTTTTTGTTGACCGTGGAGTAACCCCTGCGCCTGCCTTTTCCCGGCAGGCGTTTTGTTTGCAGCCCTGTAACAGGAAAGGAGCGAGAGACCCATGAAAGCACAGTTGATTGACGGTAAAGCCATTGCGGCACGTTTGCGGGAAAACATAGCGCAGGAGGTGTCCCGCATGGTTGAGGCTGGACAGCCTCGTCCGGGGCTGGCTACCGTCCTGGTGGGTGAAAACCCGGCCTCCCAGGTGTACGTGCGCATGAAGCAGCGCGCCTGTGAACAGGTGGGCATTGAATCCTTTGGATTTACCCTGCCCGCCGATGCTCCCCAGGCCGATGTGGAAGCCCTGGTACGCGAACTCAACGCTGACCCGCGCGTGCATGGCATCCTGGTGCAGTTGCCCCTGCCCTCCGGTCTCGACGAAGAGCGCGTCCTCAACGCCATCAGCCTGGAGAAGGACGTGGACGGGTTTCACCCCCTCAACATCGGGCGGCTGGCGCAAAAGGGGCGCGAACCGCTCTTCGTGCCCTGCACGCCCGCGGGGGTGATGTACCTGCTGGAGCAGGCCGGGGTGCAATGCGAGGGTGCCAACGCGGTCGTGCTGGGACGCTCCAACATCGTCGGTATGCCCGCCGCGTTATTGCTCATCCGCCGTAACGCCACCGTCACCGTGTGCCACTCGCGGACGCGGGATTTGCCCGCCGTGGTGCGTCAGGCCGACATCCTGATTGCCGCTGCCGGACGCCCGCAGATGGTGCGCGGCGAGTGGATAAAGCCTGGGGCGGTGGTGATTGACGTGGGCGTCAACCGCGTCGAAGACCCAACGGCGAAAAAAGGGTATCGTCTGGTGGGTGATGTGGCCTTCGATGAAGCCGCGCAGGTGGCTTCGGCCATCACGCCCGTCCCCGGCGGGGTGGGGCCGATGACGATTGCCATGCTCCTGAAGAACACCCTGCGGGCGGCGCGTCTGCGTGCCGAACACAATTTGTCGGAGCGCTAAAAAGTTGTTGGGGTTCACGCAAGATGGGTAGGCGACGGCATTGCCGTCACCTGACCAACATATCTTGAGTGCTCCCCAATTTGTCGGACAATTGACACGCCCTTTTTTCCGTGCTACACTAACAGCAGATTGTCAGACAACCAGGACGGGTTTCCCGTCCTCTTTTTCCACCCCCTCTGGAAGCGGTTTCGTTCCCCGTTTCCCCTCTGGAGTGCCATGACAACCCTGCTTATCAAACATGCTCACATCGTAACCATGGACGACCACCGGCGCGAAATCGCGGATGGTGGTCTTTTCATTCGCAACGGCTTCATCGAGCAAGTTGGCCCCACCGCCGAACTGCCCCAAACCGCCGATGAAGTGCTCGACCTGTCCGGCCATATCGTGCTGCCGGGGCTGGTCAACACCCACCACCACTTCTACCAGACGCTGACGCGCGTCGTCCCGGCCGCGCAGGACGCCAACCTGTTCAACTGGTTGAAGACGCTCTACCCCATCTGGGCGCGGCTGACGCCGGAGCATATTCGTGTTTCCACCAAAACCGCGCTCAGCGAACTGGCGCTTTCGGGCTGCACCACCGCCTCCGACCACCTCTACCTCTTCCCCAACGGCTCGAAACTGGATGACGAAATCCTGGCTGCCCGCGAAGTCGGACTGCGGCTGCACGCCTCGCGCGGCTCGATGTCGCTCAGCGAGAAGGATGGCGGCCTGCCCCCCGACAGCGTGGTGGACGACGAAGAGACCATCCTGCGCGATAGTTTGCGCCTGATTGAAACCTACCACGACCCCAAACCGGGTTCCTTCACCCAGATTGTGCTGGCGCCCTGCTCCCCTTTCAGCGTGACCGGAGACCTGATGCGCGAATCCGCCCGTCTGGCGCGGCAGTATGGCGTTCACCTGCACACGCACCTGGCCGAAACCGAAGACGAAGAGCAGTTTTGCCTGGAAATGTTCGGCCACCGTCCGGTGGGTTACATGCAGGAACTCGGCTGGGTGGGCGATGACGTGTGGTTCGCACACGCCGTGTGGGTCAATCAGGCAGAAATTGAAGTCTTTGCCCATCATCATTGCGGCGTAGCGCATTGCCCGACCTCGAACATGCGCCTGGCTTCCGGCATCGCGCCGGTCAAGGAATACCTGGCCGCGGGCGTCAACGTCGGCCTGGGCGTGGATGGCTCAGCCAGCAACGATGGCTCCCATCTGCTGGCCGAAGTTCGTCAGGCCATGCTGCTGGCGCGTGTGCGCGAAGGCATCACCGGCTTCTCACTTTCCAACGACCCCAGCCGCAAACTGATGACCGCCCGCGATGCGCTCTGGCTGGGCACACGCGGCGGCGCGGCCGTGCTGGGACGTTCCGACATTGGCTCGCTGGAAGCCGGCAAGTGCGCCGACTTTTTCGCCATCGACCTCAACCGTCTGGAATACGCCGGCGCACAACACGACCCGGTGGCCGCCGTGGTCTTCGACCAGCCCGTGCGCGTGGATTACACCGTCGTGGGCGGCAAATTCGTGGTGAAGGAAGGCCAACTGGTCACCGTGGATGAAACCGCGCTCGTCCACACCCACAACCGTCTGTCCCGGACGCTGCTGGAGGATTGACGTACCACGTACCATGTACGACGTACTACGTGCCACGTACCCGACCAACAGACGACAGACCACGGACGATAGTCCACCCGACCAGGCGACCAGCAGACTACCTGACTAAAAGACCAAAAGACCAAAAGACTAAAAGACCAAAAGACTAAAAG
>DAOTWV010000294.1:0-3036 GCA_034435695.1 Anaerolineales bacterium
GGCAGCCCGGTGCCCACATTTTTGCCGCGCCCCGAATAAATCAGGGCATTCAACCCCACAGTGGGAACACCCAATTCGGCCAGAAAATCCAGCGTGGCGGATAACCCTTGTGCGTTGTCGCTCAGCATGGTGGTGTTGGTCATTACGAAGAGCGGACTGGCCAGGGCGTTACGGATACCCTCCACCGTTTGCTTCCAGGCGCCCTTGCGGCGCACCATGCGGTCGTGGATGGCCGCCTCATGGGATTCCAGGGTAATCTGGACGTGGTCGAGGCCGGCCTGTACCAGGGATTCCACGAAGCGCGGGTCGCTCAGGCGGCGGCCATTGGTGTTCAGGCCGGTGATTTGCCCGTTGCTTTCGGCGTGGGCAATCAGTTCAGGGAGGTCAGGACGCAGCGTGGGTTCGCCGCCCGTGAAGACGATGTGCGGGATGCCGATTTCCCACAGGCGGTCGAGGATGGCTTTCCAGGCTGCGGTATCCAGTTCGGGGTCGTGTCGGTCGCTGACGTTGTAGCAGTGTGCGCAGTCGTTGTTGCAGCGGTAGGTGAGCGCCAGGTCCATACGGTAGGGGGCGTTGGGGCGCTCGCTGAAGGGCGCACCGATTTCCAGGTTATCCAGGGTGCAGAACAGACAGGCTTCCGGGTGCAGGATAGCCTCCAGGTCGGCACGGAACTGCGCATAGTCACTGTTGGCTTGCGCATTGGAGACGCGGTAAGCGCGTCGCAGCGCGCGCACCGCCTGGGAGCGGGGCGTTTCTTCCAGATGCAGATACGCCATGAAGGCCGCCGTCGGGTTGAGATGTACCACGCGGCTGGCGTTCACCATCAGCGTGCCGTGCCCATCGGGGTCAATGCGCAAATGGATGCGGGTTTTCTCCTGCGGGGTCTGACGCAGGTAGTGGTACAGGCCTGGTGCAGGAGGGGCGGGGGCAGACTGGAAAATGGAAAGCATGGCGGGACCTCAAGGTAGGGCGCGTACCAGACACTGACTGGTGTTGAGCGGGATAACGCTGGCCTCTTGTGCGGGAAAAATCTCCTCAACCGCCTGACGGACGCCGGGGTACTGGTAGTCGTGTAGCAAAATCACCCCGCCTGGGGCAAGCCGGGGAGAAAAGAACGACAAACAGGCTTTCATGCTGTCGTACACATCCACATCCAGGTGGACGAAGGAGAAGCGTGTTTCGGCAACTGGCGCGCCAGTTTCTGGAAAGCGGCCAGGGTGGAAGTGTACCTGCGGATAGGCGCTCAGGTAGGCCTGCACCTCTTTCAGGCGGCTGGCGAACATGCCCGGCTGGAAGAAGCCGCGGTCTGCGGGGCTGGGGGTGGGCAGGCCGCGAAAAGTATCGAAAAGATGGAGCGGCACATCTCCCTTGACCTCGCAAATCAACTTGCTGGAGCCGCCGCGATACACACCTACCTCGGCCATCTCGCCGGGAAGGTGCGCCTGGGCACGGGCCAGCGTATACACCATGTAGGCCTCGGTTGCGGTGAGGTAAGTGTCGCTTTCCCGTTTGACGGTGCGGATGAGGGCGATTTCTTCGGGGGGCTTGTAGGCTGCCAGCGATTGCATATCCAGCCAGAAAGCGATATCGCGAAAAATGCGGCGCATCAGGCGAGAGCGCCGCACAAGGCGGTAGATTGTGTTGCGTTCCAAATCGAGCATGGTTCAAGGGGTGGGGTCATCGGCCGCCGCCGGCGCAGGCGCAGGCGCAGCCAGCACATGCGCACGCACACGCACAGGCGCAGGAATGTCCGCCGCTGCTGCCGCCACCGTGATGACTGCTACTGCTGCTTTTGGGGATGGGATTGGTTTTCTGGGTAATGCCGCTGGTGAAATCTGTCAGGTTTCCGATGATTTGCGAGGAGAAATTTTGGATTCCGGATACAACTGAGGCCGCGAACTCGCCGCCGGGCAGGGTGGGCAGCCCCGATGGGTGCGCGCCGCCCCGGGGGGACGCGGAAACGGCTCCCCCTGTGGGGTGCCCCGTTTGCCGGGGGCGGGCAGCCCCCTGCGTGCCGGGGTCGTAGGCCGACCACCAGTGGGGCAGGTACACCGGACGGGTGCGGAAGATTTTTTCGGCGCGGTCGTCGAAATCCTCGTCCAGCAGAGTCCAGGGCAGGGCTTCTTCCAGCGCCTTCATCTGCACTTCGGGGGTATCCGCCTGTTCCACCTGTTGCCAGGCTTTTTTGATGATGCTCTGGTAATAGGCGCGGGTCTGGCGGTAACTGAAGCCTTTGACTTTCTTGTTGACCGAGCGCACGAGAGAGACCAGAACCTCTTGCAGGGCTTTGCGCTTCTCCCGTTTGCGGGGTTTGCTCATGGCCTCCAGAAACTGTTTTTCGTAGGCGCGCAATTCTTTGCCTTCGGTGTCCAGTACCTCGATTTTGAGCGGGTCGCGCGTGAGGACGCGCGCCGCGCCCTTTTGTACCACGCTGAACAGCATCATGGTCAGGATGCGGTCTACGGGTTGTTCCAGCAAAACAGCGGCTTCGATGGCAGTCAGGCCGCGTTTGATTCCGTTTCCGGCGATTTTGATGGTGGGCGGCAGGTACTGGCGCTTGCGCCGCTTGTCACTGTAAATTGCCCAGGCAAAGGGGCCGCCGATGAGCAGGAGTAGCCCGACCCATGAAATGAGCCTGGCCCCCAGGTCTTTGGGGAGTCCCAACCGTTTCAGCAGAGAGGGTTGCGGTGCTTCGGTGACGGCGTTTTCGCCAAAGGGAGCGCGCGGCATGACAAGGGTGATAAGGGGCATATCGTCCGGGGTGCCACGCTGACGGTATAGCGTCACCTGCTGGTTTGCGGTTTGTACGGTGAACTGTGTGTCGTAATACTCTTGTTGTACCTGCACCTCGTCGGGGTTGATGTCCGGCGGCAGGTTGATAGTGATGGTTTGCTCCGGGGCTCCGTACAGCCAGTCGCCGCTGAATTCCATCGGGTAGAAGTACAGCAGGGCGGATTGGTAGCGCTGGTAATCCCAATCGGCCAGCAGCATGGCGCCGGGAGGCATGTCGTAGGTCACTTCCAGACGGCCGCTTTC
>DAOTWV010000295.1:0-13163 GCA_034435695.1 Anaerolineales bacterium
TAGGCGAAAATCAGGCCATACACCAGGCGCTCGAACCAGGGCAGGAAACGCGTCTGGTAGCGCTGCAACAGGCCCAGTGACAGGATGCAGAAAAGCAGCGCCATAGGGAACAACACGCCTTCTTCCGGGTTGAGCGGACCGGTGTAGCGCGTCTGCCAGAGCAAGGCTACCAGGATGGTGATACCGGTAAGCAGGCCGATGCGATACACGCGAACTTTCAGCGAATCCAGTCCTCCCAAAGAATACCTTTCATCCATTGCCCCAACTCCAATCGATAATTTTCACGGTACCCGATTGTATCCTGCATCCAGCCAGACTGCAATAGAAGCCGCCAGTTGTTCCGGCTGCTGGCGGATGTCCAGCGTAAGGGCATCGGCGGGCGGCTCCAGGTCGGCAAACTGGCTGCGCAGCATCTCCGGGCGCATATAGTGCCCCCGGCGGGCTTGCATACGGCGGTAAATCAGGCCGAAATCGCCCTGCAAATGCACGAAGCGTACGTCCAGACCGTCTGCCAGCCGTTGCCGGTAAGCGGCCTTGAGCGCCGAGCAGGCCAGCACCAGCGATGCGCCGCGGCGCAGATGGTCGGCGAGCAGGGCGTGCAGGGTGTCCAGCCAGGGGGAGCGGTCGGCGTCGGTCAGCGGTCGGCCGGCGGCCATTTTGGCCACGTTTTCCGGCGGATGGTAGTCATCGGCGTCGAAAAACGGCCAGCCGAGTTGACCGGCCAGCAGGCGTCCCACCGTGCTCTTGCCGCAGCCGGAAACGCCCATGATGATGACGGCTTTTGGTGCGGAATGTGCAGGCATACGTAGCGGGATTGTACCGGAAAAAGAAGGCCTGGGCAGATGTTTTTCCCCTGGATTGGGGAGGATTCGCTCCCTGCATGCGGCGAATAAACAAAATTGCGGCAGAGCATGTCTCTGCCGCAACGGGGAGTAGGCGGGGAAAGGGGAAAATTATTCGTCCGGAGTAGGGATGATGGTCACCTTACGGCGGGGTTCTTCCCCAACGCTTTCGGTCGTCACGCCAGGATAGTCTCGCAGGGTCAGGTGAATAATGCGGCGTTCACTGGCGGGCATGGGTTCCAGAGTCTGACGCCGGCCGGTTTTAATGGCCTGTTCGGCGAGGCGTTTTGCCAGGCGCTGCAACTGGTGTGTGCGGCGCTCACGGTAGCCTTCCACGTCAATGACCAGGGGAACGGAATGCCCCAATTCTTTGCCAATGATGATGGACGTGATGTACTGCAAGGCCTGGAGAGTCTCTGCGCGACGCCCAATGAGGATGCTGAGGTCTTTGCCGGTGATATCCACCCAGACGGTGGGACGGCGATTTGGGGTGTCGCTGGGTTTGTAATGCGCACTCACCTCGGCCTGGACATGCATTTTCTCCAGGAGTTCTTTCACGGTATCCCGGGCGATATCGAGGGTGGAATCTACTTCAGGGGCGGCGGGTTCTGCCGGGGGGGCGGGTTGTTCTTCAGAGGGTGCGCCGTCTTCCACGGAGGGGGGAGGCGGTACTTCAGCAGGGGTGGATGTTTCCTGCGGACGAATGCGCAGGCGTATGCGTGCCTGTCGTGCGCCTAATCCTAAAAAGCCGCGGCTACCTTCATCCAGGATTTCCACATCCACGGCTTCACGCGGCAGACGCAATTCGGTCAGTCCTTTCTGGATGGCCTCTTCCACACTGGGGGCAATGACTTCTAGGGTGGCTTGTTCATTGGATTGCATAGACACCTCACAGGTTGAAATAGGGGGAAAGCACAACGGCCGCCCAGGGGGCGGCGCGCGGTGCATACATTGCGAAATCAGCGGCTGCTGGGGAGTAATTTGCTCCAATCCAGTTTTCCCATGGCGGCGTATTGCACCACCGTCATGATGTTGCTGGCGACAAAGTACAAGGCCAGCCCGGATGCGTAAGCGTATGCAAAGTACCCCAGCATGAGGGGCATGTAGACATTCATCATGCCGGTCATCTGTGCAGCCTGGGCATTATCACCGCTGGTGGGCATGGCCATCAGTTTGGTTTGCAAATAGGTGGTGATAACCACCAGGATGGCCAAAACCGGGATACCAATCCCGGCGACATTCAGGCGTTCAGGCTGTCCCAGGTCCATCCACAGGAAGTGGCTGTTGAGGGGAATGAGGGAAGCGCTATCGACAAAAGGATACAACGATTTGGAAAGGTGCAGGAGGGGGAGGGGGGTATCGGCCAGGGCACGAATGACGGCCTGGTACAGACCGATGATGATGGGAAATTGCACCAGGGAAGGCAAACAAGAGCCAAAGGGGCTGACCCCCATTTCCTGGTACAACTTCATTTGCTCGGCAGCCAGTTTTTCCTTATCGTCTTTGTATTTTTTGTTGATTTCTTTCCACTTTTTGCTGTTTTGCAGTTCTTGCATGGCCTGGGCGCTCTTTTGTTGCTGGGCGGTGATGGGATACAGGATGAGACGCACCAGGATGGTGAAAAGGATAATGGAAAGGCCAAAGTTCTGCCCCAGGAGGGTGTAAATCCAGAGCAGGGTGTTAAGCATGGGTTGGATGATAAAGGTTTCCCACATAGCGATTTTTCAGGAGGTGGGGCGCATGTGCGCCGGGGTTGATGGGTGGTTTTTCGTGCGAATGGTTATTTCTTTTCAGGAGTAAAACTCCATCGTTGGGTGCCAGTTTGCAAATCCAGGGCAATGAGGAGGGTGTTATCTTTGGCGGTAGGCGCAATAAGGATGCTCTGCCCACTTACCTGAGGTGCGCCGTAGAGTTGTGCGTCCTGCACCTGGTATGTCCAACGGGTTGAGCCATCATCCGGTGCAACAGCGTACAAACTTCCGGATTCTGTCGTGAAGTATACCGTATCCTGGGCGATGGTTGCGTTGGATGTGATGGCGCCATCGGGGGTGATACGCCAATCCAGGCTGCCATCTTGCAAGTTGATAGCATAAAAAGTACCGCTCACATCGCCGACGAACAAGCGCTCTCCGAGAGCCTGGGGGGTAGCCCACACCCAGCCATCCGTATCAACAGTCCACAGGATATCGCCATTTGCAGCATCCAGGGCAACAACTTGCTGGGCAAATGTGCCGATATACAGGCGCCCATTCAGAAGCAGAGGAGCGCTGTTGAGGGCACCATCGAGTTGCGTTTTCCAGATGAGGCTGCCATCAGCGGCATTAAGGGCATAGAGGGTGTGGTCCATACTACCGACATACAGGGTATCGCCATCCAGGATGGGGGTAGCCCACAGGGCTTTGTCACTGTGGAAGGGGGTATCCCAAATGGGGTTACCCTGCAGGTCGAGGGCATACAACGCACCGTCAGCGGTGGGGGCATAGATGGCGTTCTCAGTGCTCAGCGGAGAACCGACAAAGCGCGCCGCGGCCTCAAAACGCCAGTTTTCCTGCCCATTTTCGGGGTTCAGGCTGACAAGCACGCTGGCATAATCGCCAACCAGTAATTCTCCATTGGGGGTGAGGACAGGAGCAGCAAAAAAAGTACGGGAACGAGAGGCTTCCTGGGGGTATTGCCAGCGCAGCGAACCATTGCTGGTGTCTACGGCATATACGTGGTTCTGGTACGCCACGTAAGCGGTGTTTTCATCTGCGGCCAGGCCAGGCCAACTGGTGGGAGCAAAACTGCCTGAGCAGGCACTGATGCTTACAGCAAGGAAGAGGAGGGTAAAGGCAAGAATGACTTTTTTCATAGAAGGTTACAGATGAGGGCAGCAATTTCAAGGTACAGGGTCGTAGCCACCCGGATTGAATGGATTACAACGCAGGACACGCCAGGCAGCCATCAGGCCGCCTTTGAGCAAGCCATACTTGTAAATGGCCTGATATCCGTAGTGTGAGCAGGATGGGTAAAACCGGCAGGTATTCGGCGGTAAGGCTTTAGAAAAGGTAGCCTGATACAGCCGAATAAGTGCCAGCACAATCAACCGCGGCCAATACCAGGGCAGGCGCGGCAGGTCTCGTAAAGAGGGTTCATCAGGGTATTCATGTGGGAGGTAGTACGGCGAGACCGGATGTGGGTGGTTGTGATTGGATGCCATAGCAGGCTATCGAGAATCCTTGGAAATGAAGAGGGTCTCTTCGGGCATGGTCAACAGGCCCGCTCGGTGGAAGAGGTGTACCAGGGCGTTGTGCAGGGTGGCATGGTCGGCGTGGTGGATGTTTTTACGTGCCAGGAGCACTATATCCCAGCCAGGAGTGATGTACGGAAACAACGTACTGGCAATAGCACGCAAACGCCGTTTGGCGCGATTACGGTAGACAGCATTTCCAACCGAGCGACCAGCGGAAATACCAATGCGAGCAAGGGGCAAATCGTTGGGAAGCGTAATCAACACAGCAAGCGGGTGGGCGTAGGATTTTCCACGCTGCCGCACCCGCTTGAAGTCGGTAGATTTTCGTAGCCGAAAGGTACGCTTCACGCTATTGCTCTGCTCAGGCAGGGTAGGAAGGCGGGCTTCCTGTAACAGGATACGGACATGCAAAGAAAGCGCGGGGTAATAGCCCCGCGGCGCAAGTGCCGTCCGATTATACCCCAAAGCGGTGGTTTCTCAAAGAGACAGCAACGCAACAAGCGGGTGTGCATTGCCTTAATGCTGCACCCGCTTGGACCTGGTGGTGAAAAGTGTGATTTTCCGGCAGGGGAAATTAACTCTTCCAGTTAATGCGCTTGGTGTGGTTGTTCATGCTGGGAGCCAGACGAGCACGCCCCTTGAGACGGCGGCGCTTGAGCACCTGGCGACCTGTGCGAGTGCGCATGCGAGCGCGGAATCCATGCACCCGCAGACGACGGCGGACTTTGGGTTGGTAAGTTCGTTTCGGCATAGCACTATCCCTGTTCTCAAAGTTTTCATCCAGTGAATACCTGGATGTGGTTGAATTACAAACAAAGCGCGGGGTATGCACCCCGCAGCGGCAACGCCGCACGATTATACCCTAAAGGTTGCATTTGTAAAAGGGCTAAAGGGGTGTTTTTTTGCGGAAGAGATTTTACCACACTACCGGCCATCAGCGTTGGCAGCACCCACATGCCGAAATGTCAGCATACCGATGAGTAATGGCAACCAGAACGTGAAACCACGAAAAGCCAGGGCAATTACGGCTGCAGCCTCCAGTGGAATGTACATGGAGCGGAGCGTCAGCGTCAATACCCCTTCCACAATACCCACACCAGAGGGAGTCGGTGAGACAATGAAGAACAAATAAGCAATACTGCTCCCTGCAACCAGCGTCCCAACGGAAACAGGGACCTTAAACGAGAGGAAGACCATCCACAATACCAGGGTCAACAGTACTTTGTTGGTAAGTGCAAGCAGGACAGGGCGTAGCAAGTTTTGCGGATTTTGGCGGATTTGATGCAACCCCACGACAGCGTCATGGGCAAACGCGTGTGCACGCCTCTCAGAAAGATAGTCTCGGTGCAAGAAAGGGCGCAATAACCGATTGACAAAATGCGCCATACGAGCCAGGGCTCTCCCGAAAGATTCTTCAGACTTCATTCCCAAATAAAGCAATACCCCCAGGCCGGCAGCAATGCCCAACAAAATGAGCGATGCGGTGATTTCCACGCCTGTCAGGTTGTTGCGGCGGATGAGCACGATGATGCCCAGAGAAAGCAAACTCAAAAAGCCAGTGTAATCAAAGAAAACGTATAAAGCCCCGGCGATGGCCGCACGCGCCGGGGAATAATCACGGTGACGCGCCTGGGTAATGAAAACCGCCACGCCTCCCATGCCAACACTGGGGGCAACCACATTAACGAAGTTCGCGGCTGCTGCCAGACGGAACAGTTCAGACAATTTCTCGCGCATCCCCAACGCATGGTAGATAGCCTGATAGGATGCAGCCACGTTGACAAGCCACAGAATTTGCAGGCCTAAAGCCAATAGCAGAAACCGCCAGTCGCCATTTTGCAAGGTCCTGATGATGGACTGCACTTCGGAAAACTGGCCAATGATGAAATAGACGCCTAAAAGCAGGATGAGAGCCAGGATGAATTTGCGCACGCAGGCATTATACCGCAGGCACGAGCAATAGAAAGCACTTGTGCTATCTGGTTCAATCTCAGGCGGGGAAGACATCTAGCCCCTGTCCATATTGTGTACCACTCATCCCCCTACAGAGTGCGTAATGGCACAGTCAGCGCAATCTGCAACAGGTACACGGATAAAAACGGTTTGGCGCGGGGTGGAGGATACACAGTGGATGGTATCCAAAATGCGTTAAGCGATGCGTCTATGAACCGCCCTTCTGCAAACTGCTGTAGCGCTTTTGTTGTACAATAACTTATAGGAGCCTGCCCCACACAACGGGAAAAGCAGACATCATCGGCAAGGCGTGGCTGGGGTATTGGGCACGGCACACGTCATCCCGGCTGCAGCCGGGCAGATTTTCTACACAGGGATGGAAGGAAGATATGACCACAATTACCATATCTCGACAATTGGGAAGCCTGGGAACCACATTGGGGCGAATGGTGGCCAAGCGTTTAGGATACCGGCTGGCGCACCGGGATGTTATCAATCGAGCGGCACACCTCACTGGCAGCCCGGACATGGCGCTGGCCACAATTGATGAATTGGGATTGTTAGGTATCGAGCCAGACGAGCAGTCCTACAAGGCGTACCTGAATGCTGTGCGACAGGTGATAGAATCCCTGGCAGAAAAAGGCAACGTCGTCATTGTGGGGCGCGCCGGGCAAAGTATTCTGCAACATCGCCCGGACGTGTTGCACGTACGCGTTATCGCTCCTATCGATGTGCGGGTATCCCGCATTGTACAGGCACACGGCATCTCCGAAGCGGCTGCACGTGCACAGGTGGAAGATAGTGACCGCTACAGAGCAAACTATTTGCAACGCTTCTATCATGTGCAGTGGGATGCTCCTGGGTTATATCATTTGATAATCAATACAGGACACATGCCTCTGGAGGACGCTGCTGAGGTTGTATGCACTGCCGCTCGCCAGATGGAACGCCACATCCCAATAAACCAGGAGGTTTCCCTTGAGTGAGGAACGCCAGACTCCAAAATTCGTCCACCCTGCGGAAGAAGTCTTTGCCCGTATTTTGGATTTCTACGGCATCCAATGGGAGTACGAACCGCGCACCTTTCCTCTCGAATGGGACGCAGACGGCAACGTCACCGAAGCCTTCACACCGGATTTTTACCTGCCAGAACAAGACCTGTACATAGAATTGACCACATTGCGCCCCCAACTTTCTACGAGAAAAAATCGCAAACTCAAGCGCTTGCAGGAACTGTACCCGGATGTAAACATCAAACTGTTCAAGCGGCGTGAATTGCGCAATTTGATGCTCAAATATGGCTTGCTGGATGAGGCGGCTGCCATTCTGGGGACAGAGGCGCAAAATAACGGCGAAAAATGAATAGCGGAGGTGCCATATGACGCAATATCCCGTACCCGAAGCATGGGCCAGTGCAGTCAGCCAGGTATTATTCACTCCAGAGCAAATTCAACAACGTGTAACCGAACTGGGACAACAAATTACCCGGGATTATGCGGACACCATACCAGTAATGATTGGGGTACTCAAAGGGATTGTCTTCTTTATGGCAGACCTGGTGCGAGCCATTAACATCCCGGTTGAAGTCGATTTCATGTCCGTAAGCAACTATTCTGCAGACGCCCGCGACCGGGGATTGGTACGCCTGGTAAAAGACCTGGAAATGCCCATCGAGGGACGACACGTCATCTTCGTGGAAGATATCATTGACACCGGGCTAACCATCCACTACCTGTTACGCACATTACAGGCTCGCCAGCCAGCCAGTTTGGAAGTGTGTGTGTTATTCAACAAGGACAAGCGCCGTCTGATTGAACTTCCCCTGCGGTACAAGGGCTTTGATATCCCCGACTACTACGTTGTAGGGTACGGATTGGATTATCGCGAAAAATACCGCAATCTGCCATTTGTTGGCCTGTTGAAAGCCGAAGCGTTACACAACGGTTAAACGTTATCGGGGCGATGTTGCCATCGCCCCGGAAAAGAACAGGGGTTCCAAGTAACCGTTCAGTATACTTTTCAAATCCTTTCAGATTTCTCTCTTTCCTCTGGTTTTTATTAACCTTTGAAAAGAGTTTCTGATTGGATTCTTTCTTTGCTCCATCCTTTTGTTCACAATTGGTATTTTTCGTTTCCGAAATCTACCTTTTGTTTACAAAAAGACTTCTTCGCTCAGAAAGAGCGCTTCCCACCTGCGTTGATTTTCAACGTTCCATTCACACTTTCGTGTTTCTGGAGTTTGTTTACTCACCAACTTGTGGTATGTGCTTGAAAAGGTACCGTCCAATTTCTCGGAACTCCCTGTCACTATTCAGTATAGGGAAAACAGGGGAAAAGTCAAGCGATTTGCAAAACTTTAAGGTTAAAAATTGAGAAACGGCAAATATCATTGCGCCCATGGCGCAAATGCAAAACATCAAGCAAGGTTTTCCCACGCGCGAAGCAATACCCAAAATCGGCTGCCACGCCCAGGTTCCGATTCCACGCCCACCTCACCGTGTAACCGTTCCACGGCTTTTTGCACGATTGCCAGCCCTACCCCAGTGCCGGGGTATGTTTCCTCGCCATGCAAACGCTCAAAAATGCGGAAAATCTGTTTCTGATACTGGGGTGCAATCCCTATCCCATTATCCTCCACCCATACTCGCCAATGGGAACCTTCAGCCTGAGCCCAAACCCGAATTTCCGGCTTTCTTTCAGGATGGGTAAATTTCAGTGCGTTGCTTATCAGGTTGCCAAAAATTTGCATCAAGGTGGGGGTATCTCCCAGTACGACGGGCAGGGAAGATGCCACCTCAACGATAGCGCCCTGTTGCTCTATGGCCGTGTGCTGTTGACGCAAGACTTCCTGCACCACACGCGCTAACTGAATGGGCTGCAACACCAATTCTGCACTGGTAAGGCGGCTATAGGCCAGTAAATCCTGAATCAGCGTATCCAAATGGCGGGTAGATTCCCGAATGCGGCTCAGGTAATGTTTTCCGGCGTCGTCCAGTTGGGAGGCGTAATCCTCCAGCAGGATATCAGCAAAGCCCTGGACAGCACGAAGGGGGGCACGCAAGTCATGGGAAACAGAATACGTAAAGGCCTCCAATTCAGTATTGGCCTCCTGAAGGCGCTGACTGGCCGCCTCCATTTTGCGATTGATGGCCTGGATGTCCTCCAACAAGTTGGCCAGCGCCTGGTTGAGTGTCTCGATTTCTTGCAGGCGTGTTTGCAACTCCGCAGTACGCTCCTCTACGCGCGCTTCCAGCGTTTCAGCATATTGCCGAATGCGGTTGTACAGGCTGGCGTTTTCCAACGCCAGGGCTGCCTGATTGGCAAAAGCCTGCATGATGCGTGCATCCGCTTCGTTGTAAGCGTTCATGTGACGGTTATCCACGGTGATGACCCCCAGCACATTGCCTCCTGCAATCATTGGGGCGCCCAACCACCTGTGGATATGCCACGTATCTCCCCAAGAGGCGAAGTCTGGAACTTTTTGGGCATCCGAGAGAATGATAGGGGTACGGTCACGCTCCAGGCGCTCCATCAGAGGATTCCCCAGGGGAAAGACTCTTCCCAACAAGGCTACGGAGTCCTCGAAGCCACGCACAGCCACTACCCTGTACCCGTTTTCCTCCTTCAGGAAAACAGAGGCACTGTCATACGGCAAAATCTGTCCCAGAAAATCCAGCAATTTATCGAGAATCACATCCGTATCCAGAGTGGATGAAAGCGTAAGCATCGCCCCGCGTAATACTTCCGTCTTCTGCCGTGCAATGCGCTCCTGTTCCAGAAGTGCATTCTGCCGCCAGGAGATGGCTACGATGTCAGCCACCTCGCACACGATTTCCTGGCTCTCCTCATCCCAGAAGCCCTCCTGAGGGGACAGCAGGTTGAGGCTCCCCAGGAGTACGCCATCCGCGCGAATGGGCACCTTGAGATAGGAGCGGCCTCCTGCGGCCGCCAATTCCGGGGAGGCAGTCGCTGGTAATTGCTGCCGCACCACCACTTTCCCCTGGCGCAAATCCCGGATATCAGTAAACGTGTCCAGAGGAGTCTCATCTTCCATGGAATAGGTCTTCAGTCCCTCTGCAGTGCGCAGCGCCAACGGGTACACCAGTTCGTGTTGCCAATCGAAACGCACACACCCAACGCGCAATACCGGTAACAGGTGATACAGGTGCTCTACCGCGCTTTGCGCTACTTCCGCGACGCTGCGCGCCTGGAGAATATCCCGGTACAGAGCGTGTAAGCCACGCAAGCGCCGATTGTGCCGTTCCAGCGCCTGCTCATTACGCACAGTGTTGGTAATATCCTGCACCGACCCGACCATGCGCCGGACCCCATCATCGGTAAGAAGCAATCGGGCGCGCGTATGTACCCAACGCACTTCCCCTGTCATTCGTCGCCGAATGCGAAAACGCATATCGAATAGTTGGTAATGCCTTGCGGCGCGTATTTCCTTACGTATGCGAGTACGGTCATCGGGGTGCACGTAAGAAAGCAGAGCCTTCCAGGTAACGGGAATTTCATCGGGGGTGATATCAAACAGGCGCAAAATCTCTGGCGACCAATTTATCAGCCCTTGCTCCCAATCCCACACCCAACTGCCCAAAGAAGCCATTTCTTCTGCTGTAGTCAGCATGGCCTGGCTATCCTGCAGGTGCGCCAGCAATTGCTTCTGCGCAGTGATATCGCGCACAAAAGCCCCTATCAATGTCTTGCCGGGCACATCCGTGAACACGGTCAGGCTGGCATCCAGAATGATGACACGCCCGTCCTTACATCGATGGCGCGTCTCAAAGCGCACCCGACCATGCTGTACCACCAGGGAAATGCGTTCCCGAATTTGCTCCTCATTTAAAGTGGCTTCCAGTTCTCGAATGCGCATCTGGCATAATTCCTCGCGAGTATAGCCACTCATAGCGCAATATGCCGGGTTAGCATCCAGGATATTTCCCGCCTCATCTGCCAGGAGATATCCATCCAGCGTGCTTTCCAGCAAGCGCCGGGTACGCTCAACTTGCTGGTAAAGCGCCTCTTCCGCCCGTTTACGCTCTGTGATGTCCTGGGCAATGACCTGTATGGCTGGCCGGCCATTGAACGTGAAAGGGGCAGCAATAACTTCCACAGGAACCACCGAACCATCGCGGCACACATAGCGGTCCTCGGTAGGATACATCCCGGTTTCCCCTGCCAGCATACGACGGATGCGGTCCATGGCTTCCTGGATTCCATCGGGGTGGACGATATCTTCGATGGAAAGGCCGAGCAATTCCTGAGGGGATTCCGCTTTCAGGAGACGGGCTGCCGCCGGGTTGGCAAAGACAACCCGCCCATCCTGGTGGATACCGATGCCATAAGGAGCCATCTCAACCAACTGACGGTACCGCTGCTCACTTTCTTGCAGAGAGAGTTCGGCCTCCCTGCGGGCAGTCAAATCCTGCATGGAGACCACCACTCGCTCCCACGTATCTTCATACCCTGGCAGGATATGAGCGCGCAATGTATGGTAGATGCGCTTTCCATCCAGGCGACAGGACACCCCCTCGGTGGTATAGGTGGTTTCTCCGCGCCACAGGGCCAGTAATTCCTCTTGAAAGGTGCGGAACGATTCGCTGGGAAATGTAGATTCAAACCCCTGCAGCAAATCTTCTTTGGTCTGTGCCCCGTAGAGTTGCAGTGTGCTCTGGTTGACATTCAACACGCGCACCCGCTGTACACAGGCCTTCAGTTCATCCGGGTGGGCATCCAACCACGATTCAAGGTCCTGCACCCCGCGGGCACGCAAGGCATCCATCCACTGTTTGAGCGCTGAAAAATCCTCCTCCCACAAGGCCACGGGGGAGTTTTCAAACAAGGTTCGGTAGCGCTGCTCACTTTCCAGCAATGCCCGGCGTTGTTTCACGCGTTCGGTCACATTCAAAACGGCCGAAACCATGCCTTTGTCTGGCGCTTGAGGGTCTATCAGAGAGGTTTGCAGCCACACATCCACCACGGTGCCATCCTTGCATCGGAAACGCGTTTGAATCCCCCCTTCCCCTCTGGCAAGCACTTCTGGAATTTTTTTCCTCCCTACCCGTGCAAATTCTTCATCATCCACGTACAGGATGCGCGCCGACTGGCCTACCAGTTCTTCCCGCGCGTACCCCAACCAGCGGCAAAGCGTTTGGTTGGCAAACGTCAGAATGCGATTCTGCACCATGCCAATGCCAATCGGCACACTGTCAAGGAGGTGCTCTATCCAGGTCGCTTGTGCGTGCAGGCTTTCTTCGGCCTGCACGCGGTCGCTGATATCTACACACAAGATTTGCTGCACTCCATGGGGCAGCAGACTGGAGTACATTTCAACCCAGCGGGTTTCGCCCTGGGCGGTGCACAGGCGGGTTTGCAAATGCACTTGCCCCTGGGAACGCGTCTCATCTTCAAGCGCCAGGTGTTGAAAAACCACGGGTAAGTCCGCCGGGTGAATGAGCGAAGCCACCCCACTGGCCTGCAAGGTTTGCAAATGCTCTCGGGAGTACCCGGTCAGGCGCGCAAGCGCAGGATTGGCGTAAATCACTTCCCCGTGCTCGATGAGGGCAATCCCCTGGGAGAGGTGCTCCGCAATAGTACGGTATACATCGAGAAAATCGTCCCTGGCAGTCATAGGTACCCCGTGCATGGTAGTGAAATCTACAGGAAAGGGGGGCAGCAGGTGCTAACGCCTGCCATTGAGTCCCCGCACCCTTTCTATTGTACCGCACCGCGGCCCCGTGCATCCCGGCGACTATGCGAAGGCAGGTTGTGCACCTGTTGCTGCGGTTTCCAACCGCCGGGTAGTGCACCTAACAACCTTTTTGCACTTCCGAAAACCTGGTCTGAGAGTGTGTCAGGGGCGGTCACATCTGTGTCAGGCAAAGGAGTATGCGCGTAATGACAGGTTTGCAATGAAATCGAAATCACTGGTACAATCCTGTACGCCTAAAATTACCGGTACGACTTCTGCTGAAAAGTATGTTTGGCGCATTGCTGGACAGCCAATGAGGCTTTATGGGCACTATTTTCTTACAGACAACCACACACGAACAAGCGCAGCGCATTCTATCCAAATTACCATCCCCCCACATCCAACTGTGGACTCCTGAAAGAGCATTGTCAGCGGGAATCAA
>DAOTWV010000296.1:0-7573 GCA_034435695.1 Anaerolineales bacterium
CCTTCAGGATGGCATTTCAACTCAATTGTAATGCAGACTGCTGCTGCTCGTATACTGCGTTAGCCTTCGGTGCAAAGATTTGCGTTCACCTGTCAGTCGTAGGACAACTGCTTGCCAGTTGTCCGGCCAGCCGGTTATGCCGCAAGGCGCGGATGCCGCCGATTTGCGTTCACCGGCCAGCCGTAGGACAACTGCTTGCCAGTTGTCCGGCCTCAATCGCGCAACGAGGTCATATAGTTCATCTTCAAGGATTCCCCGCCCTGCCCGCCAAAGCGCTTGTAGAGAAACTGCGCCACATGCTCAGGTACCATGCTGCTCACATCACCGTTCAGAGAGGCGATTTCGCGTACCGTTGTGGACGAAAGGAAGGTGTGTTCCTCGTGCGTGATGAGCGCGATGACTTCGATATCTGGCGCCAGACGATAATTTGCCAGCGCCATGCGGAATTCGTGCTCGAAATCGGAAAAGACGCGCAGCCCGCGCACAATAACCTGCGCACCGATAGCGCGGCAAAATTCCACTGTCAGCCCGCTGTAGCCGGTGACGTGGATGTTTTCGTGTCCCTCGAAAGTCTGGCGCACCATGGCCAGGCGGTCTTCGGGGCTGAAAAGCAAGGATTTGAGCGGCCTATCGTACACCGCCACGACCACTTCATCGAACAGGCGCGCGGCGCGGCGGGCAATGTCTATGTGTCCGTTGTGGATGGGGTCGAAAGTTCCAGGAAAAACGGCTTTTATCATATCTGCTCCAGAGGAGAGAGAAATATCAGTTTCGGGTGTGTGCGCTGCAGATGTCCGTCTCGCATCTGCAGCGCAATTTTTATGCGTGCCCATTTGCGGGCCGTCTAACTCACATCCGTAGGAATAGCGCGTTCCCAAAAGCGGGTCAGGGCTTCGGAGAGCAGGTGGTGTTCCGGGGCCTGCAGTTCAGGGTCTTGTTCGAAAATTTGCCGGGCAAAGCGGCGGGCTTTTTCGATAAGGCGCACATCCGTCAGGTTAGCCATGCGCAGATTGCCAAACCCGGATTGCCGGGTGCCCAGGAATTCTCCGGGGCCGCGCTGTTCCAGGTCGCGCTCAGCCAGCACGAAGCCATCTTCGGTTTCGGCCATGGCTTGCAGACGCTCGTTTTCCACGTCATCGCGGCGCTCAGGGATGAGTACGCAGTACGACTGATGTTTGCCGCGCCCCACGCGCCCGCGGAACTGATGGAGTTGCGCCAGCCCAAAGCGGTTGGCGCCCTCGATGAGCATCACCGTAGCGTTGGGGACATCCACGCCAACCTCGACTACCGAAGTGGAGACCAGAATGTCATACTCCCCATCGCGGAAGCGGGCCATCACTTCTTCCTTCTCGGCGGGGCGCAGACGTCCATGCAGCAGCCCCAGCCGGAAGCGCGGAAAGACCTCTTGCAGACGGGCATGCTCATCCACCGCGGCCTTGCTCTCGCTCTTCTCGCTCTCCTCCACGAGGGGGTAGATGATGAAAGCCTGCCGCCCGGCCTCCACCTGATTGCGGATGAGGGTGTAGGCGCGCTCACGCTCACGCGGCGAGATGACGAAAGTCTGCACACTCTGGCGTCCTGGCGGCATCTCGTCCATCACCGAAAGGTCGAGGTCGCCGTAAATGGTGAGTGCCAGCGAGCGCGGAATGGGGGTGGCAGTCATCACCAGAAGGTGAGGGTTATCTCCTTTACGGCGCAGTGCGCCGCGTTGTTGCACCCCAAAGCGGTGCTGCTCATCAATCACCACCAGCCCCAGGGCGTGGAACTGCACGTTTTCCTCGATGAGCGCGTGCGTCCCTGCGACCACCAGAATTTCGCCGCTTTCCAGGCCGGCGCGAATTTCCGCTTTTTCGCGTTCCGGGGTAGCGCCAACCATCAGGCGCACCGCCGATTCGGGCAGCGCATCCTCTCCGGTGCACAGAAACGTGCGCAGGTTATGCAGGTGCTGCTCGGCAAGGATGCCGGTAGGTGCCATCATGGCGGCCTGCAGACCGCTGCGTACCGCGGCAGCAATCGCCAGGGCGGCCACTACCGTCTTGCCAGAGCCGACATCGCCTTGCAGCAGGCGGTTCATCGGCTGGCCAGAGGCCATATCGGTGCGAATATCTTCCAGTGCGCGGCGCTGGGCACCGGTCAACGCGAAGGGCAAGGCTTGCAGCCGCTTTTCGAGCCAGTCCTGCGGCATCTCCACACGTTGCGCCGTGCCGCTCTTCCATGCACGGCGCTGCGCCAGCATCCCCAATTGCAACAGGAAGATTTCATCGAAGCCCAGACGATGGCGCGCGGCCTGCAAGTCTTGCGGGCTATCGGGGTAGTGTACCTGCATCAGGGCATGTGGCAGGGACATCAAGCCGGCGGCTGTGCGCAGGGATTTTGGCAGCGGGTCTGGCACGCGCGGCGCCCAGGTCTGCACAGCCTCGTGTACCCGGCCGCGCAGCCACTTTTGAGTCATGCCCGTCGTCAGGGGATACACCGGCACGATGCGATTAGTGCTCAACTGCTGCTGGGTGACAGGTTCCCATTCCGGGTTGGTCATCACCAGCCGTCCCAGGTACTGGTCAATCTTGCCTGAGACGGAAATCTGGGGCTGATTTTGCAACCGCTTGGCAATCCAGGGCTGATTGAACCACGAAATGCGCAGCACGCCACTGCCATCGTCCAGCAAGGCTTCCACCACCTGCCGCGGCTTGCCCTTGCCGTGCAACTGGCGCACGTAAGCCTGCTTCACCGTCCCGATGACGGTTACCGTTTCTCCATACCGCAATTGGCGGATAGGCTTGAGCGTGCTGTAATCCACATAGCGGCGCGGGAAGTAGTACAGCATATCCCGCAGGGTGTGGATGCCCACCTTGTGCAGGGTTTTGGCATTGCGCGGCCCAATGCCGTGCAACTCTGTGATGGGCACCTCCAGTTCTTCCAGTGCGAGGGAGGGAACGGCCGGGGGCGCGGCGCTTTTTGGGGTTGGCGGCGTCTCCTGGGGAGCCTCTGCATCCGATGGGGCGGCTGCCTCTGCTGGGGGGGCAGCCGACTCCCTTTCGGCAGGCGCGGCCTCCTTTTGGGGAGTCTTGCGTTTGGGCGGCGCGTCTACCCCCTGCTTGTCTGCGGGGATGTCCATCGTGCGTTGGATGCGTCGCCACAGGCCGTAGAGGGCTTCCTGGCGAGAATTTGGGCTGAGCAGATGGTAGCCGCGCAGGCGCTGCGTCACGGCCTCAATCAGGTCTTCGGGCAGGCCATCCTGACGGGCTTCTGCTTCCCAGGCATCCACGATGCGGGCAAAGCCGCCGATGATGGCGCGGTTGTTGTATCCTTGTTCGGCTTCCAGACGAAAGAATTTGCGTAGTTTCTCCAGCGATGGTTGCATAGACGGTATTGTACTACGGTTGGGGTTTGGGCACAGCCACAAAGCCGACGCCCTGGGGGCCGACGTGTGTGCCGAGCACGGGGGTGATGTTGACCAGCAGGGGCGGAAATGCCACCGGGTGCAGGTGTGCCTGTTGCAGGGCGCGGGCATCCTGCGGGGCGTTGGAATGCAGCAAAGCCAGGTATTCCAGGGGGCCGAGGGCGTTCAACCGCTCTTGCAGGCGCAGCAACCCTTTACGGCGGGTGCGGGTCTGCCCGGCGCGCAGCACGCGCCCGGCCTGCAGCGAGACGAAAGGCTTGATATCCAGCAGCGCGCCCAGGGCCGCGCGCGCCCACGAGACGCGCCCGCTGCGCCGCACGTATTCCAGGGTATCCAGCATGGCCAGCAGGTGGATGCGTTCCTGTACGCTGCGCACACGCTGCAGAATGCCCTCCAGGGACAGCCCCTGCAGGGCGCTGCGGGCGGCTTCCAGCACCTGAAAGCCCAGGCCGAGGGTAATCTGCCCGCTGTCCAGGATGGTGATGGCGGCTTCGTTCAGGTTTTGTGCCGCCAGGCGGGCGACCTGGTACACGCCGCTGAGGCTGGCCGCCAGGTGAATGGACAGGATGTGGGTATACCCTTCGGCCAACAGATTGCGGTACACCTGCTCGAATGCGCCGCTGGAGGGCGCGGCGGTGGTAGGCGGGGGGTGCATTTCTGGCAGGCGGGCGAAGAATTCCTGCCGCGAGAGGCTGCCTGGTTCGTCCAGGTATTGCCTGCCGTGGATGATGAGCACCGTGGGCACCACGCGGATGCCGTACTGCGCGCACAGGTCAGGCGGCAGGTCTGCGGTGCTATCGGTGACTACGGCGATGGAGGTCATTCGATGCCGATGATGAAGTGATAGTGCGGTTGTCCGCCGTCCTGCACTTCGACTTCGTGGTCGGGGTAGGCGCTGCGAATGGCGTCGGCGATGTGGTTGACGATGCTGCGGTTGATTTCTGCGCCGTAGAACAGGGTGATGAGTTCGTATTCCTCGGCGTGGGCTTCGACCAGCAGTTGCATGCAGGCTTCTTCCAGGTCATCGCTGGCGTAGACCAGTTTGCCGTTGTGCAGGGCGATAATCTGTCCTTCTTCGACCTGCACGCCATCCAGTTCGACGCTGCGGGTGGCGGTGGTGATTTCGCCGGTCTGGACTTCGGCCATGGCTTCCTGCATGTCTTCTACCAGCGCGTCCAGGTCACCATCGGGGTTGAGGCACATCATGGCGGCCAGTCCCTGGGGGATGGTGCGGCTGGGGAGGACGCGTACTTCGCGCACGGTCAATTCGGCCGCGGATTGGGCGGCCAGGATGATGTTTTTGTTGTTGGGCAGAATGATGACTTTGTCGGTGGGCAGGCTTTCGATGGCCTGCAGGATGTCCTTGGTGCTGGGGTTCATGGTCTGCCCGCCCTCGATGATGGCGGCGGCCCCCAAACTGGCGAAGACGCGAGCGATGCCCGGCCCCGGCGAGACAGCCACGACGGCTACCTGTCCCGGTTCGACGGCGGCCAGTTGCAGGTGGCTGCCGCGCTCGGCTTCGATTTCTTCCATTTGCGCCATCAGGTTTTCGATGGCCACTTTGGTTACCGTGCCCAGCGACATGGTGTAATCGATGGGTTCGTAGCGTTTTTCGGTGGGCACGTGGATGTGCATGCGGTAGATGCCTTCGCCTTCCCCAATTTGAATGGAAGTGCCCATTTCTTCCAGGCGGGCGTAGAAACTTTGCAAATCGAGGGGTGCGTGCGGGCGGAAATCCACCACGACTTCGTAATCCTGGCCGGGTTCGATGGTTTCCATGGCGTGTTCGGCCTGCAGGGCGGCCAGCGGCTGCACCTGCGCCAGCGGCTGGTCGAGAGGCTGGCGGTTGATGTAGCGCAGCATGCCTTCCAGGATGAAGAACAGCCCCTTGCCGCCCGAATCGACCACGCCGGCCTCTTTGAGGACGGGCAACAGTTCTGGGGTGCGCTGGACGGATTCGTCGGCAGCCTGCACCACGCGGGCGAGCAGTTCGCGCAGGTTGTGGGTTTCTTCCAGGGCGGCTTCGGCTGCCGCGGCCACGTCCTTGCTGACGGTCAGGATGGTGCCTTCCACGGGGCGCACCACCCCTTTGTAAGCCGTATCGCGGGCGGAGGCCAGGGCGCGTACCATGGCTTCGCCATCCAGGGTTTCGTCGTTGCTCAGGGCGCGTGCAAAGCCGCGCCAGATTTGCGAGAGAATGACACCGGAGTTGCCGCGCGCCCCCATCAATGCACCATGCGCCAGTGCGTGTGCCATCTTGCCCACATGGCGTTCGGGCGAATCTTTGATTTCATCGAAAGCCGATTGCATGGTCAGCAACATGTTCGTGCCTGTATCGCCATCCGGGACGGGGAAGACGTTGAGGGCGTTGACGACTTGCTGGTTGGTGCGCAGCCAGGTCAGACCGGCTTCGGCCAGGCGTTTGAACATGCGCCCGTCAATAATCAGTTCATCGGGGGGCGCGGCATGGGGATTGGTTTCTGCACTCATCCAATATGACTCCTGAGGAAAATTTTGTCATCAGCCACTCCCCGCGTGGTGCGGGGGAGGCAGGGCAGGCGGGGTGGGGGATGTTCACCTCGCGCGGTTGTTCAGTCGGGGTTGCTGACGCGCAGTCCCTGGACGTGGACGTTGATGGCCTGTACCGGCAGCCCGATGGCTTTTTCTACGTTGTAGCGCACGGTGTTGGCAATGCTGTTGGCCACGGATTTGATGCGCGTGCCGTATTCGATGATGACATACAGGTCAATGGTAATCTGACTGCCATCGTAGGAGACTTCCACGCCCTGCAACGGGTCTTTGACGATGCGGTTGGCGAGATTGTCTGCCAGGTTTTTCGGGGCCAGCCCCACCACGCCATACGATTGCAAGGCGGCCTGCCAGGCAATCGTGGCGATAGCCTTTGGGGAAATGTGGATGCTGCCAATGGGGGTGGTTTCACCGGTGCTCATAGGGCCTCTTTGAAAGAAAAAACTGGTGCCTTTGTGGCTTGAATTTGTCCGGCTTCTATGGTATGATGTGTCGGCTGTTGGAGCAAGTACGAAAAAATCGTTAGTGAAAGGGTTTGAACGATGGCGAAGTGCGAACGTTGTGGTAAACACACAGAGTTTGGCCGCAATCGCCCGTGGTCGAAGAAAGCCACTCGCCGCGAATTCCGCCCCAATCTGCAGAAGGTTTCTGTGTACGAGAACGGGCGCAAGGTTCGCAAGGTGTTGTGCGCTAAATGTATTCGCACCCTGGCGAAAACGGCTTGAGGCTTCCGAAGCCGATATGCAAAGCCGCGGTTTTGTAACCGTGGCTTTTTGCTTTTAACGTTCAAACTTGCGCCCGCAGGGTGCGAACACCTGCGCTGATGCCCTGCGGGTGACCAAAAATGGCGCTGGCGGCTACGAAAACGTCTGCACCGGCAGCCTTGACTTTGGGCAGGGTTTCGGCGTTGATGCCGCCATCCACCTCCACGTGGACTTCGCGCCCGGCCAGCATGGCGCGTACCTGAGCGATTTTGTCTATCGCCCGCGGAATGAAGGCCTGTCCCGAAAATCCGGGGTTGACGCTCATGATGAGCACCAAATCCAGCATATCCAGCACCTCGCTCAGCACGCCGACGGGGGTGCCGGGGTTGAGCGCCACGCCTGCCATGCAGCCCAACTCACGGATATTCTGCAGCGTGCGGTGCAGGTGCGGGCAGGCTTCGGCATGCACGGTGAGTACGCTGGCGCCGGCGCGGGCAAAGGCCTCCAGGTAGCGGTCGGGCTGGGTAATCATCAGGTGTACGTCCAGGGGCAGGCTGGTTGCCCGGCGGCAGGCGCGCACCACGACCGGTCCCATGGTGATGTTGGGCACGAAATGACCATCCATGACGTCGATGTGGAACCAGTCGGCGCCGGCCTGTTCGGCCTCGTGCATGGCTGCGCCCAGGGCGCTGAAATCGGCGGAGAGGATGGAAGGGGCAATCAGGTAACGTGTCATGAGAAAGCAATCATACCCGCGGGGGAGGGATATGGCAAGGGCGGCTTACAGGTGAGGATGATAGCGCATGTATACCCAAATCCAGAAGGGAATCAGGCCGCCAACGGCAATCAAGGCCAGGAGCGCGAGCAGGGTGGTGAGCCAGTCCACCGCCAGGGGGTCGGGTTCTTCCTGGAGGGGAGCGGGAGCCGCGGGGGGCGGGGC
>DAOTWV010000297.1:0-5443 GCA_034435695.1 Anaerolineales bacterium
CCCCACACGATGAGCGTCTCTCTATCGGCCAGCGGGCCGCGCCGCAGGTAGTGCGCTTTGGCGCGCAGGAAGTTCTTGAGGCTGTAGCGCCCGTCCCGGCGGGTGAGGCGCTTGGCGCCTTCGCGCCAGTAGTGCAATACACGCGGGATTTTGGCGAAGCGCACACCGTGCAGGTACAGGCGCAGCCACAGGTCGTAGTCTTCTGCCCAATCGAGGTTGCGGTATCCGCCAACGGCCTCGACGGCGGCTTTGCGAAAGGTCACGCTGGGGTGGACGAGCGGGCTTTCGACGAAGATTTCGCGGCGGATGGCCTCGTCGCTGGTCAGGGCGTTGAGCCAGGCAAGGTAGCGCACCATGCCGGGGCGCACCGCGTCGGGGGGAAAGGCTTCCACCAGGCAGGAGAGTACATCCACTTCGGGGTGGGTGCGCAGGAAATTCACCTGGGCAGCAAATCGCTCCGGGGGGGCGCGGTCGTCGGCGTCCATGCGCGCCACCAGCGGAGCGCGGCAGGCCGCCAGGCCGTCCTGCAGGGCGGGTACCAGCCCCCGGTGGGGGGTGCGGAACACCCGCAAAGGGAGTCCGCGTTCCCGCCATCGGGTCAGGATTTCTCCTGTGGAGTCGGTGGAACCGTCATCCACGGCAACGATTTCAAAGTTCCGAAAAGTCTGCTGTGCCAGGCTTTCGAGGGCCTCGTCCAGCGTGTGGGCGGCATTATAGCACGGCAGCAAGACGGAGAGTTCAGGCAATGCTGGCAAGCCCCTGTTCCAGGTCGGCGATGATGTCCTCGACGTTTTCGATGCCCACGGAAAGGCGCACCAGGCCATCGGTCAGGCCGGCGCGCAGGCGCTCTTCGCGCGGTACGCCGGCATGGGTCATGCTGGCGGGGTGCTCGATGAGGGTATCCACGTTGCCCAGGCTGACGGCCAGGGTGGCGAGTTTGATGTTGTTCATCAGGGTTTCGCCGGCCTGCAGCCCGCCCTTGAGTTCGAAGGAAATCATGCCGCCATAGCCGTTCCTCATCTGGCGGCTGGCGATTTCGTAGCCGGGGTCGCTTTCCAGGCCGGGGTAGAAGACGCGCGCCACTTTGGGGTGGGTCTCCAGGTAGCGGGCAATTTGCATGGCGTTTTCACAATGCCGCTGCATGCGCACTTCGAAGGTCTTGAGTCCCAGGTCGGCCAGCCAGGCATCGAAGGGGCTGGGGGTGCCGCCCAGGGACTTCTGCCAGGTTTTGAGCGGCCCGCGTACCCAATCCAGGTGGGTGCTGAGCACCGCACCGCCGACGACCACGCCGTGCCCGGTCAGGTATTTGGTGGTGGAGTGGATGACGACATCGGCGCCGAGGGTGAAGGGGCGCTGGCAGTAGGGGGTGGCGAAGGTGTTGTCCACCATCAGCCAGGCATCGTAACGGTGCGCGATTTCGGCGGCGGCGGCCAGGTCTACCACGCTCATGGTGGGGTTGGCAGGTGATTCGGCATACAGCACGCGCACGTTGGGGTGTGCGGCGCAGGCCGCCTCCCAGGCTTCGGGGGTGGGGTCGGAGAGCCACACGACGTTGATGCCCAGGCCGGGTGCCAGGTTGTGCAGCAGGGTGAAGGTGCCGCCGTAAACGGCTTCCTGGGCAATGACGGTATCGCCGCTCTTGAGGCAGGCCAGCAACGCGGTGCTGATGGCGGCCATGCCGGAGGTGAAGAGCAGCCCATCGGCGATGTCTTCGATGGGGCGGTCGGGCTGCATTTGCAACAGGTCAAAGGCTTCCAGGGCGGCGTATTTGCGAATCAGGACATCGTAATTTGGGTTTCCCAGGCGGGAGTAGATGTACCCTTTTTGCTGTCCGCCAAACAGGGCGGCACCGGTGGCGACATCGGGGAAACTGAAGGTCGAGGTCTGGTAGATGGGCATGACGTGGGCGTGGTGGTCGTTGTGCCCATCCGTGTGGGTGACCAGGGTTCCGATGCCGCTGGCGGTCTTCAGTTGGTGCATGGTTGAACCTCCGAGGGTGTTATGAAAGTTTGCAAGTGAGCAAGTGGGCAGGAGTCCCCTCGCCCTTAGGGAGAGGGATAGGGTGAGGGAGCAAGGGGAAAAGAAACCGGTTCCAGGATTATACCCGCGTTTGCGCCGCAAGGCCGGAACGGGATTTGCGGGGCGGGCGTTTTATGTGTCACGTGTCATGTGTCAAGTGCGGAGTGCGACGTGCGACGTGCGGGGGGCGGCGTACTCCCATCGCCCTTAGGGAGAGGGATAGGGTGAGGGACAAGCGGGGAAGTGCGGAGTGCGACGTACCGTGTACGAGGTACCGTGTACCACGTACGGCGTACCGTCCGTGGTCCGTCGTCCACCGTCCGTGGTCTGTCGTCCGTCGCCCACCGTCGTCCGTCATCCGTCGTCCGTCGTCCACCATCCATATAGTACAATCTTCCCGAGGCAGCGATGAACAAAAACCCAGCATACCCCAAAATCAACCTGACCATCGAACAAATCTTGAGCGCCCTGGCCGGCGGTGCGGTGTTATTCGTGCTGTTATGCCTGGCCGGAATCACGGCGTTCAACCTGCGCTATGCGGGGAGCGTCTTCCCCGGTGTGTACGTCGGCGGAGTGGATGTGGGCGGCCTGACCCCGCAGGAGGCCGCCGCGCGCCTGCAAAGCCATATCACCTACCCGCAACAGGGACGCATCACCCTGCAAGATGGCGAGCGTACCTGGGTATTCAGCCCGCAGGATTTGGGGCTGTTCCTGGATAGCGAGGCCAGCCTGCAGGCCGCCTACCGTTGGGGGCGGCGCGGCGGCCCGGCAGCGCGTTTGAGCGAACAGTGGCGCGCCTGGCGCAGCGGCGTGAGCCTGCCGCCGGTGCTGGTCTTCGATGAACGCATCGCCGGCAACGTACTTTCCATGCTGGCCGGGCAAATCAACCAGCCCACCATCGAGGCGCAACTCGAAATTCAGGGTCTGGAAGTACGCGCCGTGGACGGCCAGATTGGCCGTCAGGTGGATATCCCCGGCACGCTGGAGACCATCCGCCCGCTGGTGAAAAACCTGCAAAGCGCGGTAGTGCCGCTTGCCATCCACGAGATGCCGCCCGCAGTGCTGGATGCCAGCCAGCAGGCCGAGGTAGCCCGGCAGATTCTCTCCGCCCCGCTGGTGCTGCGCGTCCCGGATGCCGGGGAGGGCGACCCCGGCCCCTGGGAGTTCGCGCCCACCCAACTGGCCGAGCACCTGACCATCGAGCGTCTCGAAACCCCTGAGGGCGCGACGCGTTTCCAGGTGGGGCTGGAAACCGATTTCCTGCGTCCCATTCTGGAAGAAGCCGCCGACCAACTGGAACGCAAGGCCGAAAACGCCCGATTTTACTTCGACGACGAAAGCCGCGAACTGGTGCGCATCCAGGATGCCGTCATCGGGCGGCATTTGCTCATCACCGAAACGCTGCAGACCATCAACGAGAAACTGGCCGCCGGCGAGCACGATATCCCCCTGGTTTTCGATTACAGCCTGCCGCAAGTGGGGAACGATGCCAAAGCCGCCGACCTGGGCATCACCGAACTGGTCAGCGCGCACACCACCTACTTCTACGGCTCCAGCGCGGGACGCATTCACAACATCCAGACCGCCGCGGCGCGCTTCCACGGGGTGCTGGTGCCCCCCGGCGCGACCTTCTCGATGGCCGAGGTGCTGGGGGATGTCAGCCTGGATACCGGCTATGCCGAGGCGCTCATCATCTACGGCAACCGCACCATCAAGGGCGTCGGCGGCGGGGTGTGTCAGGTCAGCACCACGCTGTTCCGCACGGTCTTCTTCGGCGGCTACCCCGTGGTGGAGCGCCACCCGCACGCCTACCGCGTGTACTACTACGAGCAAAACGCCGGCGGCGGCATCAATCCCAACATGGCCGGGCTGGATGCCACCGTCTACGTGCCGGTGGTGGACTTCAAATTCAAGAACGACACCCCCTACTGGCTGCTGATGGAAACCTACGTCAACCCCGCGGCGCGCACCCTGACCTGGAAGTTCTACTCCACATCCGACGGGCGCACCGTCGAATGGAATACCACCGGCGTCACCAACCGCGTCAAGCCGCCCGACCCGGTGTACGAGGAGAACCCGGAACTCGCCAAAGGGCAGGTCAAGCAGGTGGATTGGGCTGCCGAGGGCGCCGACGTGACCGTCACCCGCACGGTGTACCGGGATGGCGAGGTGTACTTCAGCGACAAATTCGTCACGCACTACATGCCGTGGCGCGCTGTGTGTCAGTACGGCCCCGGCACGAAGGGTATGCCCCCCAAACACCCCGACCCCAATCACCCCTGTCAGCCGGATGCGAAGAAGAAGTAGGACGACGGACGACGGGCGACAGACCACGGACGACGGACCACGGACGACAGACGACGGACCACGGACCACGGACGGTACGCCGTACGTGGTACACGGTACCTCGTACACGGCACGTCGCACGCCGCACTTCCCCGCTTGTCCCTCACCCGATCCCTCTCCCTAAGGGCGAGGGGAGTACGCCGCCCCCCGCACGTCGCACTTGACACATGACACGTGACACATGACACCTGATACATGACACGTGACACATGATACATGACACCTGGCACCTCCATGAAACGCCTGCTCCTCACCCTGCTTCTCCTGCTCATCCTGAGCGGCGCGGCTGCGGCGGGACTGTACCGCCTCTACCTGCCGCTGGTGGTACGCGCCCCGGCAGCCACCCCCAGCGCGACCCCCACCCCGGCGGCCTCCTGGTGGCAGCCCGTCCCCGGCACCTCCTGGCAATGGCAGTTGAGCGGCACGATTGACACATCCTTCGATGTGCAGATGTACGACATCGACCTGTTCGACGCCCCCCAAAGCGTCATTGACCAGTTGCACGCCGCCGGACGCACCGTCATCTGCTACTTCAGCGCCGGCAGTTGGGAAGACTGGCGTCCCGATGCCGGCGATTTTCCCCCCGCCGTGCTGGGCAACCCGCTGGAAGGCTGGCCGGGCGAAAAGTGGCTCGACATCCGTCAGGTGGACACGCTCGCCCCCCTCATGCGCGCCCGCCTGGACCTGGCTGTCAGCAAACAGTGCGACGGTGTGGAACCGGATAACGTGGACGGCTACGCCAACGCCACCGGCTTTCCTCTCACTGCCGCCGACCAGTTGACCTACAACCGCTTCCTTGCCAGCGAGGCCCACGCCCGCGGCCTGTCCATCGGCCTGAAGAACGACCTCGACCAGATTCCCGATTTACTCCCCGATTTCGACTGGGCGCTCAACGAAGAATGCTTCACCTACGGCGAATGCAGCCTGCTGACTCCCTTCGTCCAGTCCAACAAAGCCGTTTTTGGGGTAGAATACGACCTGAACACGGCGGATTTCTGCCCCCAGGCCAACGCCATGAACTTCGATTTCCTCAAAAAACACTGGGCGCTGGATGCCTGGCGGGCAGCCTGCCGATAAA
>DAOTWV010000298.1:0-2884 GCA_034435695.1 Anaerolineales bacterium
TGACCATTCCCACCGTGTACTTTGCCATCGCGGTTTCCTTCCTGTTCGTGGTGGTGGTGTTTATTTAGACGGTGGACGGTGGACGGTGGACGGTAGACCGTGGACGGTAGACTGTGGACGACGGAAATTTCTCTGTACCTGAGCAACGGATGACCCCATGCACTATCACCTGATTGGCATCGGCGGCACGGGACTTTCGGCCATTGCCCGTGTCCTGCTGGAACAAGGCCACACTGTGAGCGGCTCCGACCGCCAGCGCTCGCCGCTGGCTGAGGCCGTGGCGCAGGCCGGCGGGCGCGTGTACATCGGCCACGCCGCCGAACACATCGCCGGGGCGCAGGTCGTCATCCGCTCATCGGCCATCCCGGATGAGAACCCCGAAGTACAGGCCGCCCGCTCCCGCGGCATCCCGGTGCTCAAGCGTTCTGATTTCCTGGGCGACCTGATGTCCGGGCAGGATTGTCTGGCCGTCGCCGGCACCCACGGCAAGACCACCACTACCGCCATGCTGGCCTGGGCGCTCACGGCGCAGGGGCAAGACCCTTCGTACATCATCGGCGGCGTCTCTGCCAACCTGGGCAACAATGCCCACGCCGGCGCAGGGCGCTACTTCGTCATCGAGGCCGATGAATACGACCGCATGTTCCTGGGATTATCCCCGCGTGCGGCTATCGTGACCAACATGGAACACGACCATCCGGATTGTTACCCCACCCCGCAGGATTTCGCGCAGGCTTTCCAGGCCTTCACCGACCGTCTGCGCCCGGATGGATTTCTGCTGGTATGCAGCGAGGACGCCGGCGCGGCTTCCCTGGGCGAATTTGCCCGCACCCAGGGACGGCGCGTGCTCACCTACGGCTTCTCCCCCCAGGCCGTGTACCGCGCCCAAAACCTGCGCCTGCCCCCTGAGGGCGGCGGGTACACCTTCCGGGTCATGTACCAGCAAGAAAGCCTGGGCGATGTCTCCCTGCACGTCCCAGGCCGCCACAACGTGCTCAACGCCCTGGCTGTGGTGGCAATGCTGCACCAGTTGGGGCTGCCGCTGGAACGCGTTGCGGAGGCGCTCAATGCCTTCAGCGGCACCGGAAGGCGTTTCGAAATTCTGGGTGAAGCCGACGGCGTGACCGTCATAGATGACTATGCGCATCACCCCACCGAAATCGAAGCCACGCTGGAGGCCGCCCGCGCCCGTTTCCCTGGCCGCCGCCTGTGGGCTGTATGGCAGCCGCACACCTATTCACGCACCCGCACCCTGCAAGAGCGTTTTGCCGCGGCCTTCTCCAACGCCGATAAAGTCCTGGTCACGCCCGTGTACGCGGCCCGCGAAGCGCCCCCCGCCGATGGCTTCGATGCTTCCCATGTCGTGCGCCGCATGCAGCACCCCTCCGCCCGCTACTGCCCCTCACTGGAGGCCACCACCAAGCATCTGCTTGCCCGTCTGCAGTCCGGCGACGTGGTATTGGTCTTTTCCGCTGGCGACGCCACCCAAATCAGCCGCTCCGTGCTGGAGTCTTTGCGCTCCTGAGGCAGATGTAATCAACCTGTCATGCAACCCCGCCCGCGGTGTGGTATCACGTATCACGTACCACGTACCACGTACCACGTACCATGTACCACGTACCATGTACCACGTACCACGTACCATGTACCACGTACCACGTACCACGTGCCACGTACCACGTACCACGTGCCACGTACCAACCTCATGAACCTTGACACGCTAAAACACACTTTTGGAGACCGCCTGCAGCGCAATGTTCCGCTGGCGCCCTACACCGCAGCCCGCCTGGGCGGAGCAGCCGACATGCTGCTCGCGGTACACCATGCCGACGAACTGGCGCAGGCCGTCCAATTGCTGTGGCAGGCAGACCTGCCGTTCCACATTTTAGGCGGTGGCTCCAACGTTCTGGTCAGCGATGCGGGCGTCCGCGGCGTGGTACTGCTCAACCGGGCACGCGCCGTACGCTTCTCTGAACACAGCGTATGGGCCGAATCGGGCGCCAACCTGGGCAACATCGCCCGTCAGGCTGCCCGCAAGGGACTGAGCGGCCTGGAATGGGCGGTCAGCATCCCCGGCACGGTGGGCGGCGCGGTCTTCGGCAATGCCGGCGCACACGGTGGAGAAACCGCGGCGCAACTGCAACTGGCCGAAATCTTGCATCCTGCCCAGGGACGCATCCAGGTTTCGCCTGCTGACCTGGGGTACGCCTACCGCAGCAGTGCGCTCAAGCGCGGCGAACTCCCCGGTGTGGTGCTGAGCGCTGCCTTTCGCCTGGAACCCGCCCCTGTGGAACGCATCCAGCAGCAAATGGCGGCCTTCGTGGAACACCGTAAACGCACCCAGCCGCCGGGCGCCAGCATGGGTTCCATGTTCAAGAACCCTCCCGGCGACTACGCTGGTCGCCTCATCGAAGCCGCCGGGTTGAAAGGCACCCGCATCGGCGGCGCGGAAATCAGCCCGGTACACGCCAACTTCTTCATCAACCACGGCGACGCTACCGCCAGCGACCTGTACCAACTCATCTGCCTGGCACGCGAAACCGTAGCCCGTAAATTCGGCATCACGCTGGAACTGGAAATCGAATTGCTGGGCGAGTTTTGAGGAATGCGGACGGTGGACGGTAGACCGTGGACGGTGGAGCGTACCCCGTACCATGTACGTCGTACCCCGTACCACGTACCACGTACCATGTGCCCCATACCTGCTAACTGACCATGCGACTACCCGACTAAAAGACTAACGGACTACGCGACCACCCGACCAAAAGACTACCCGACTAACAGACTACCAGACTACGCGACCAAAAGACTATCAGACCAAGCGACCACCCGACCAAAAGACTACCAGACTAACAGACCAAAAGACTAACAGACCAAAAGACTA
>DAOTWV010000299.1:0-3091 GCA_034435695.1 Anaerolineales bacterium
ACATCTACGGGCAGGGCTGGGCGCAGGATATGCGCGTCAGCAACGACCCGGCCTTCAGCGGGGCATCCTGGCAGCCCTACACATCCACCCTCTCGTGGACGCTTTCCCCCGGTACGGGGCAGCGCGCCGTGTATGTCGAACTGCGCAAGTCGGTCACCGAAACCCAGGTGGTCAGCGATACGATTTACGTGGGCAGCAGCATCCCCTCCGGCGTGGACCTCAGTTTGCGCAAGACGGGTTCGTCTGGGCAGGTTTCTGTGGGCGAGCCGCTCACCTACACCCTGACCGTCACCAACAACGGCGCATCGCAGGCCACCGGCGTGCAACTCTTCGATACCCTGCCGGCCGGGATGAACCTGCAAGACGCCTCGGCCTCCTGGGGTTCCTGCACCGAAACCGCCGGGACGGTAGTCTGCGACCTGGCCTCGCTGGATGCGGGCGCAAGCGTTACCGTCACCCTGGTTGTCGTCCCCAGCAGCGTGGGCGTGTTCTCCAACACGGCCTATGTGACGGCCTACGAACCCGATTCCAACACCGCCGACAACAGCGCCACCGCGGCCACCACCGTCAAGGGCGGCGGCACGGCCGATTTAGTGGTGACCAAAACCGACTCACCCGACCCGGCCTATCTCGGAACCATCACCTACACCATCCGCCTGGAAAATCAAGGCCCGGATAACGCCCTCAGCCCGGTTCTCACCGACACTCTGCCCGCCGGGATGACCTTCAGCAGCGTGCAGGCTACCTCCGGCTTCAACTGCGCCCACAACAGCGGCGTGGTCACCTGCAGCCAGGCGGTGCTCAACAACGGCGCGACCCTCACCGTCACCCTCACCGCCGTCCCCGCCAGCGCGGGCACGTACACCAACACCGTGACCGCCGCCCTGGATAGCAGCCAACTCGACCCCGACACCGGCAACAACACCGCCACGGCCGTCACCACCGTCGCCCGCGCTTTCGTGGTCAATTCCACCGGCGACGGCGCGGACAGCAACACCGCCGACGGCGCCTGCGACGACGGGGGCGGCAACTGCACCCTGCGCGCCGCCATCCAGCAGGCCAACGCCACCCCCGGCATGGACATCATCGCCTTCGCCATCCCCGGCAGCGGCGTCCACACCATCCAGCCGCTCTCCGCCCTGCCCCCCATCAGCGATACCGTCTACCTGGACGCCTCCACCCAGCCCGGGTACGCCGGGACGCCGCTCATCGAGATTGACGGCACCTCCGCCGGGTCCTTCGTGGATGGTCTCACGATTGATTTCGGCGCAGACGGCAGCACCGTGCGCGGCCTGGCTATCAACCGCTTCGCAGGCAACGGCCTCGTCGTTAACTGGGCCAGCAACCTCACCATCCGGGACAACCTCATCGGCACCGACCCCACGGGCACGCTCGACCGGGGCAACGGCGGCGACGGCATCTACCTCTCCCTCTCATCCGGCAACACCATCCAGGATAACCTGCTTTCCGGCAATGGCGGCAACGGCCTCGGCCTTTACTCTGCCAACCAGAACCAGGTCATCAGCAACACCATCGGCACCAATTTCCTGGGGTTAGCCGCCCTCGCCAACGATTTCTCCGGCATCCTCGTCAGCGGCGGCATGACCAACACCATCCAGGGCAACCTGCTCTCCGGGAACGCCTGGCGCGGCGTGTACCTGTTCGATACCGGCACGCAAAACAACAAACTGCTGGGCAACAAAATCGGCACCAACGCCCTGGGCACCGCGGCCATCCCCAACGCCGCCTTCGGCGTGCAACTGGAAAACGCGGCCTACAACCAGGTTGGCGGCCCCAACCCCGGCGACGGCAACCTGATTTCCGGCAACGGGGCTTCCGGCATCATGGTGGGCGACCCCATCAACTTCACCACCTCCACCGACGTCGGCCACCTCATCCAGGGCAACAAAATCGGCACGAATATCAGCGGCACCGCGGCCATCCCCAACGGCGACCAGGGCATCCGCATCGGTTCCCACATCGTCGGTTCTTTCTTCCGCTACGGCGGCACAGACATCCAGATTCTCGACAACCTGATTTCCGGCAACACCGATAACGGTGTGTTCCTCGTCGGCGCAAGCGCGCTGGTGCAGGACAACACCATCGGCACGGACGTAACCGGCAGCGCATACCTGGGCAACGGCGGCAGCGGCATCTACGTCGGCCCCACCTACTTCACGCATACCATCCAGTCCAACCTGATTTCCGGCAACAACTACGACGGCATCGAAATTCAAAAGGACTACTGGAGCGCCTATGCCGTCATCCAGGGCAACACCATCGGCACGGACGTAACCGGCAGCACCACCCTGGGCAACAACGCCTACGGCATCGAAGTGGACGGAACCGTCCTCATCGGCGGCCCCAACCCCGGCGATGGCAACCTGATTTCCCGTAATGGCAACCACGGCATCAAACTGTGGAGTCCCTTCAACACCATCCAGGGCAACATCATCGGCCTGAACGCGGCCGGAAATGCTCCCCTGGGCAACCTGGGCGATGGCATCAACGCCTCTCTGGAAAGCAACCAGACCATCAAGGACAACCTGATTGGCGCCAACCAGAACGGCATCCTCCTGGGCGGCAGCAGCACGGTGCAGGGCAACACGATTGGCACCGACGCCACCGGCACGCTCGACCTGGGCAACATCAAGTTCGGCATCGATACCGGCTTCAGCAGCAACAACGACATCCGCGACAACACGATTGCCTTCAACGATTACAGCGGCATTCTCAACGATTCCGGCATTCAGAACACGATTTCCGCCAATGCCATTTACTCCAACACCCAGTTGGGCATCGACCTGGACAACGACCTGGTGACGCCCAACGACGCCGGCGACGCGGATACCGGCGGCAACAACCGGCAGAACTTCCCCGTCCTCACCTCGGCGGCGGCGGGTAGCAGCGGCGTGTACCTGGCCGGTACGCTCAACAGCGCCGCGGACACCACCTACCGCATCGAATTCTTCGCCAGCCCGCAGTGCGATTCTTCCGGCTACGGCGAAGGACGCGACTACCTGGGCTTCACCACCGTCACTACCGACGGCAGCGGGAACGCCGCCTTCAGCCTCTCCCTGTCCACCGGCTC
>DAOTWV010000300.1:0-3124 GCA_034435695.1 Anaerolineales bacterium
TCGGCTTTGTCCGTGCGTTCCCAGGGCAGGTCAATGTCATCGCGGCCAAAGTGTCCATAGGCAGCCGTCTGGCGATAAATCGGGCGGCGCAAATCGAGGTCGCGGATGATTGCTCCAGGGCGCAAATCGAAGTGTTCGAGCACCAGCGCGGCAATCTTTTCGTCGGCAATCTTTCCGGTACCGAACGTTTCCACGTTGACCGAGAGCGGGTGCGCCACGCCGATGGCATACGCCACCTGAATTTCGCAACGCTCAGCCAACCCCGCAGCCACCACGTTTTTCGCAGCCCAGCGGGCAGCATACGCAGCCGAGCGGTCTACCTTCGTCGGGTCTTTGCCGGAGAAGGCGCCGCCGCCGTGGCGTCCCATGCCGCCGTAAGTATCCACGATAATCTTGCGGCCGGTCAGCCCGGCATCGCCCATGGGGCCGCCAATGACAAAGCGCCCTGTGGGGTTGACGTAAATCTTCAAGTCCTCGTCTACCATGTCTTCGGGCAGCACAGGCATGATGACGTGCTCGATGATAGACGCCCGAATTTCTTCGTTGGAAATTTCGGGGGCATGTTGGGTGGAAATCAGCACTGTGTCGACGCGTTTGGGTTTCCCGTAACTGTATTCGATGGTGACCTGACTTTTGCCATCGGGACGCAGCCAGGGTAAGGTGCCATTCTTGCGCACTTCCGCCAGGCGGCGGGTGAGTTTATGTGCCAGGTAAATAGGCATTGGCATCAACGTTGGGGTTTCGTTGCAGGCAAATCCAAACATCATACCCTGGTCGCCAGCACCAATGGCTTCGATTTCCGCTTCGGTCATTTCCCCAGACTTTGCCTCCAGGGCCTTGTCTACGCCCATGGCGATATCCGGGCTTTGGCTGGCAATTGCGGAAAGCACACCGCAGGTATTCCCATCGAAACCCTTTTTGGCACGGTCATATCCGATTTCGGTAATCACCTTGCGCGCCAGTTCATCGAAATTGACAAAGGCCTTGGTGGTGATTTCTCCCAACAGCATCACATAGCCGGTTTTGGTGGCTACTTCGCAGGCCACGCGCGAATGCGGGTCTTGTTCCAGGCAGGCGTCCAGCACAGCGTCGCTAATCTGGTCGCACATCTTGTCGGGGTGCCCTTCGGTTACCGACTCAGAGGTGAACAACAAAGATGGGGAATTCATAAAGGTACTGCTCATAAACTGCCTCCAGTTTAAAAAAATTTGCCCCTTCCGGTAGCGAAAGGGCAAAAGGCATACATGCACGGCTGCCCTCTCATCTTCCAGAACATCCGTCTGCCGGAATTGGCACCTTCCGCAATAGCGGGGTTGCCGAGGCTTCACAGGGCCGGTCCCTCCACCTCTCTGGATAAGAGTGCCGTTAGGGGCGTATTTGGTTGGATATTGGCATGATACCATGCCGAAAAAAATATGTCAAATGCCCATTTTCTCTCGAAATGGCGTTGAAACACCAGGTGGTACATACAAAAAAGCGTCAAAAGGTTGTCAACAAATGCTTTCGGCTTTATAATACCCCCACATTTCTATAATAACTGGAGTTCAAAAAAACATATGGAAGAAAATCGTTCACTGGTTGGTCAAGAGGAGGCCCTGACCGAACACACAGATTACACTCAACTTGACTCGATGGAAGAATTGTTGGAGCAATCCAACGTCGACCTGGAATTTCCCCGCCAGGGTGAAATTCGTACCGGAGTCATCGTAGGAATCAACGGTGACGAGGTACTCGTCAGCATTGGTACCAAATCGGAGGGGGTTCTCCTTCCCCGTGAGTGGGACCGCATTCCCGAAGAAGAACGCGCACAATTTCATGAGGGTGCCGAAATCCCGGTTTTCGTGGTAAAACCCGAAGACCAGAACGGTAACGTCGTCCTCTCGTACCTGCGCGCCCGTGAAGAGGAAGATTGGGCATGGGTAGAATCGTTGCGCGATTCGGGCGAAGTGTATGAAGGTGTGATTTCTGGTTACAACAAGGGCGGCTTGCTGGTGCCCATGAAGACCTTGCGGGGGTTTGTGCCCGCATCGCAGGTCAGCGTCATCCGTCGCAACAACGCCGAAGGCGAGACATCTGAGGAACGCTGGGCGCAAATGGTCGGTGAGCCCATCAAAGTCGTGGTTATCGAAGTGGACCGCCATCGCCGCCGCCTTATCCTCTCTGAGCGCGCCGCCATCAAAGAGACCCGCGAAGTGCTTAAAGACCGCCTGCTGGACGAATTGGAAGAAGGGCAGGTGCGCACCGGACGTGTCACAAGCCTGGCAGATTTCGGCGCTTTCGTCAACATCGATGGCGCAGATGGCCTGGTGCACATCTCCGAAATTTCCTGGGACCGCATCAACCACCCCAAAGAGGCCCTCAAAATTGGACAGGAAGTCCAGGTCAAAGTTATCAGCGTAGACCGCGAGCGTCGTCGCATTGGGCTTTCCATCCGTCAGTTGCAGGAAGACCCCTGGGTGCAGAAGGTACGCAAACTGCGTGTCGGCCAGTTGGTCACAGGCACCATTACCCACCTGACCAAATTCGGCGCCTTTGCTCGCATCGAAGACGATGAAGACCTGGAAGGCCTGATTCACATTTCCGAACTGAGCGAAGACCGCATTGCCCACCCCAAAGAAGCAGTCAGCGAAGGCGATGAAGTCACCCTGCGCATCATCAAAATCGATGTAGACCGCCGCCGCATCGGCCTCTCCATCCGCAAAGTAGATTCGGCTGCCTATGCCGACCTGGACTGGAAGATGGACCTGGCTGAAGAAGTGGTTGAACTGCAAGAGGACAACCCGGAAGAAAATGAGCCGGAAGGCGAAGCCGCCTGAAAGACATTCCCTGCACCTTTCAAGAGCGCACCTGCCAGGTGCGCTCTTTTTTTCTCTTCTGACTGCCTCAATCGGAGTTTCCCGTTGTTATTGTGAAATGTTAATACTCTCTCTGGTAAACTCTGGTAAAATCGCAAAAAAGCCGTTATGCTAAAAATGTCTGAATGATGCGCATTACGGCCTTTCTCCCCCCGCTCATCTCTCAATTGTGCGCCGCAAAACCGCTGGGGGATTACCGAACAACAGGTACCGCATCGATGCGTTCGGTGCGGGAGGTATGGTTTAGCCCGGTTTCTCATAACAGGAGG
>DAOTWV010000301.1:0-12817 GCA_034435695.1 Anaerolineales bacterium
ATTCTCGCAGATACGGCCAACGAAGCGGCAAAAACCAAACAACCAGCGGATATCAGCGGCACCAGCGTTATCAGCGTTCTACTGACCAACATATCTTTAGTGCTCCCTTGCGGAGTAGTGATGATTCCAGCCGCCGGACAGTTTGTGTAACGTGCGCGATTCCATCCGCGGATTACGCCGCGGAAAAGCAGAAAAAACACCGCAATCTGCAACCTCTGCGGAGAAAACAGCATCAAAGTGCCCGGTCGGCAGTTGAGATTCCAGATTCAGCCTTCGGCGAAGATGCCGGGCAGGGTGGGTGTGTAATCGGGGAAGATGGTGTCCAGTGCCGGGTTGTGCAGTCGGTGCAGCAAGATTTCGGCGAGGACGTCGCGGTAATCGGTCGTCACGGCAAGGTCGCCCGGCCCAACCAGGGCATCGGGCTGCAGCCCAGGCCACAAGCCATGCACCTGTCCCCCACGCACGTTTCCAGAAAGGGCTATCATCATGCTCCCATGCCCGTGGTCGGTTCCCAAACTGCCGTTTTCGGCGGCCCGCCGGCCAAATTCGGACATGGTAACAAGCGTAAGATGCGCCCAATGGTCTCGCAAGTCGGCATAAAATGCGGCCAGGCCCGCGGCCAGGTCTGTCAACAGGCGCGGCATCTGACCGCTGACACTCCCCTGGGCAAAGTGCGTATCCCAGCCATCCAAATCGAGAGCCGCGACTTCCAGGCCGACTTCGGCTTTGATGAGCATAGCCACCTGCTGCAAGGCGCGCCCAAAGACACTGTCCGGGTAGCGGGCACCAGCCTGCGGGCGGTATTTTTCGGGGTTGAGGCGCTGAACGGTGCGCATGATATCCAGTGTTTCGCGCCCAAGAGCCTGCAGAGCACCTTCCCCGGCATACACCTGTTCCAGCACGGCCTGCATGCGCCGTACTGCCCGCCAGTCACCGCCCAGATGAAAATCCACGATGGAGCGCAGGGCAGAAACCGGGATACTGCCGCGTAAACTACGCGGCGGAATTTCTCCCAGCCCGACGGCGCGCAAGGGAGAGGGGTTACCGGTATCCAGTGTGGCGAGGTGACGTCCAATCCACCCCGAGGCAGGCCCCTGCTCTGTGGTGATACCGCGCTCCATGAGTGCCATGGCTTTGAAATGGCTACGCGATTCATCGGGCGCACCGCAAGCATGGATGAAGGCCAGGTGTTGTTCTTGCCAGGCATCCAGTAAGGGGCGCATAGCCGGGTGCAGGCCGAAGAAGCCATCCAGGTCGAGGGTGCGCTCTGCAGGAGCCGCCCGCCGGTCATCAGGGCGCGGAATGGCCAGGGAGGGACGTAAGGCATAGTACTGTTCTTCCCCATGCGGCACCACCATGTTGAGCACATCGGCAGCACCGCGTAGAAAAACCACCACCAGGACATCCCCGCGAGGGGCTGTGTGCGGCGGCGCAAAGGCCATGCGAAATGGAAAATCACAGGATGCAGACATGTACAGGCTCCTTCAACGCCACTGGAAGGCCGGCGAGGCCAGGATGCCTCCCACAATAACGGCCAGCACTTCGTCTTCCTCCGCGCCATCTGCAGAGGCAATTTTCAGCAGGGCATCGCGTTGCCCGGCAGGCAGAGGCGCGCCAAGCAAACGCATGCAACACTGGTCTACCGCTTCGGGCAGCGTGGAAGCCCCTGCCCGCGCCATCAAGGCCGGTAAGTCCACGGAAACCCCGTCCAACTGGTTGCGCGCCAGGGCAAAGGCAAATTGCCAGCGGGGCATCAAATTTCCCTGCCAGCGCGCCGATTCATCCGGGTAACCATCCGGGGTAGGCCAGCCGAAATAAGGCTGTCCCATACGCTGCAAGACTTGCTGCACCGGTTGGCCGCCGCTGGTTTCAGCCTCCAGCAAACGCAGCGCTGCGCACACGAAATCCACCGGCCGGCGGTATTTGGGTTGCATGTGCGCCAGGCCATTGGTCAGCAATACGCGTAACACAGTACGCATGTCCCCTTCGGCCTGGAGGAAAGTCTGGGCAACGCGTTCCACCAGCGCGGCGGGGGGCGAATCGGCGATGAACCGCCGCGCCAGTTTGAAGGCCAGATGCCGTGCCGTGCTGGGATGCGCGGCCAGGATTTCCAGTACCTGTTCGGTTTCAGCCTGTCCGCGCGGGGCAATGGCGACACCCAGCACCGTTTTGGGGCCAAAATCGTGCATCCCGGCATCGAAGGTAAACGTGCCAGGCCAAAAATGCTCCTTGACAGTCCAGCCTGTCAGGCAACGCGCCAGTTCCATGACATCTCGCTGGGTGTACCCGCCGTGCACCCCCAGGGTGTGCAGTTCCATGATTTCGCGGGCGTAGTTTTCGTTGGGTGCGCCTTTACGATTGGCCTGGTTATCCAGGTACACCAGCATGGCAGGGGAGTGGGCGGAAGCCCATAACAAATCGCGGAAGCGCCCCAAGGCATGGGCGCGTACCACTTCCCGGTCGTCTACCGTCTTCAAGTAGAAGCAATCCCCCTTTTCGGTGGTGATGTTGAAGTGGTCGCTCCAGAATTCCACCACGCGCTCGTAAAGTTGCGCGCGGCTGTACACCTGCCGCAAGAGCGTGGCCTGCCGCAACTCGGCCGGGACGCGTTGGCGGTCGATACCATCCAGCAGTTGGTCGCTGACATCCCGCAAACGGCCAGCAGACATGCCCAGCGTGGTCAGGTTGCGCAGCCGCAGGTGCAGGGCGGTATCCTCCAGCGCTTCGGGGCGCAGTTGCTCTTCCAGCCAGGCGTGCAAACCGAGATGAGCAAAGCGTCGCCGCACTTCTGGCGTAGCCCCAAAAGTGAGGCGGTTCAACACTTGAAAATCGGCTTGCGGGAGGGCATCGAGAGACCCAGAAAGCGGCTTTTCGCCCAGGAGGGCATACACCGGCTTACAGGCGGCCAGCGCAGCGCTTCCAGCCACCGCAGCAGCCAGTTTGAGAAAACTACGACGCGAGAGGCTCATGCCGGGGTTTCAGGAGCAGCCTGTGGAGGCATGGATTCCCCCTGGGGGCGCGGCCCCCACCCCAAAAGGGCAAAGGTGGTCGCCCCCAGGGAGGTGAAAACCGCCAGGGGGAAGAGTATCATCCATCCGATGAAGGGGAAGATAACGGCCAGTTCCAGGGCTACCGCAGCGCGCACAAAGGCAGCCGCATTGGAAAGCCCTTGCGAGCGTTTTTGCAGTTCCGCCGCCATTCGCGCCGCAATGCCCGCCGCACCGATGAGGGAGAGCGCCAGCACCAGGAAGAGCGCGAGGAATCCCAGGAATTTGCTCACTCCCGCGGGGATGGCAAGCAATACCCCAATGGGGATGGCCACGCCCAGGGCAACGGCCACTCCCATCCAAAACGATTTCCAGGGGGTACGGGCAATCCGCAGGGACGCCTTTTCGACACGCCTGGGGGTCAACAGGTAACAGGCGGTGAGCATGCCAGGGAAGGCAATGCCCAGCGCCAACAACAAACCGAAAATTGCAGCCACATCAGCCATAGAAAAACCTCCTTGCAGTACACTGAGTACTACAAGGAGGTCGTGGAAAAAGTTGCAGGCCCGCAAAAAGACAGCGTGCCTTCAGGCCCCAGGCTACACCACGATGTTGACCAGGCGTTTGGGAACGTAGATGACCTTGCGGGGTGCTTTGCCCGCCAGGTATTTTTGTGCGCCTTCGGCCTGCAAGGCAGCAGCCTTGATGTCTTCGTCGCTGGCATCTGCAGGCACGGTGATGCGGTCACGCAGTTTGCCGTTGACCTGCACGGGAATGGTGATTTCGTCTTCTTTGGTGGCTTCTTCATCCACTTCCGGCCAGGGCTGCTGGTGGATGGAATAGGGCTTGCCCAGGTGCTCCGACCAGATTTCTTCGGTGATGTGCGGGGCCACGGGAGCCATCATGCGCAGGTAGATGTCTACGGCTTCCTCCCATTCGGGGGTGCCAACTGCACCCTGGCGTGCGGCTTTGCCCATGTCATTGAGCAAGGCCATCAGGGCAGAGACGATGGTATTGAAATCAAAGTTTTCAAAATCGTGGGTGACCTGCTTGAGGGTTTTGTGTACGCTGCGGCGCAGGTCTCGCAATACAGCGGGCGCGGGTTTTCCGGGTTTGTATTCGTCACCGGTGAACAGGCTCCACACACGCCGCACCCAACGGGCTGCGCCTTCGATACCCTGGCTGTCCCACGGTGCGCCCAAATCCCAACGGGCAAAGAACATCAGGTAGGCGCGCACGGTGTCGGCGCCGTATTTCTCCACCAGGTCATCCGGAGCAACCACGTTGCCGCGGCTCTTGGACATCTTCTCGCCGTCTTCGCCAAGCACCATGCCCTGGTTGCGCAGTTGAATCATCGGCTCTTTGCCTTTGGTAATGCCCAGGTCGCGCATGGCTTTGTGGAAGAAGCGCGTGTAAATCAGGTGCATGGTGGCGTGTTCGATGCCGCCGGTGTAGGTATCTACCGGCATCCAGTAGTCGTATTCCTGGGGGTCGAAGGGGCCTTTGTCGTAATGCGGGCTGAGGTAGCGCAGGTGATACCACGAGGAGCACATGAAGGTGTCCATGGTGTCGGTTTCGCGCTCGGCAGGTGCACCACAACACGGACAGGTGGCGTTCTTCCAGGTGGGGTGGAACTTCAAGGGGCTTTCACCGGTCGGTTTCCAGTCCACATCCTCTGGCAATTCGATGGGCAACTGGTCATCCGGGACGGGGTTCCAGCCGCATTTTTCACAGTAAATCATCGGGATGGGCGCGCCCCAATAGCGCTGGCGGGAAATCAGCCAGTCGCGCAGTTTGTAGTTGACGGCTTCCTTACCGATGCCTTTTTCTTCCAGGTAATCAATCACGGCGGCGATGCCGGGGTTCTTGCGCCCTTTGGCCTCGGTGACGCGGGTGCCGTCAAAGGGGCCGCTGTTGACCATCACGCCGGGGCCGATGTAGGCTTCCGGCATGGTGTCGCCGTTCAGCGGTTCGGCATCTTCCGGCTGGATGACGGGAATGATTTTCAAGCCATACTTGCGGGCAAAGGCAAAGTCGCGCTCGTCGTGCGCCGGCACAGCCATGATGGCGCCGGTGCCGTAGGTCATCAGCACGTAATCGGCAATCCAAATGGGAACTTTCGCCCCATTGACCGGATTGATGGCATATCCGCCGGTGAAGACACCGGTCTTTTCCTTGTCGGCGGCTTCGCGTTCGATATCCGACTGGCGGGCAGCCTGCAGTTTGTAGGCTTCGACGGCTTCGCGCTGTTGCGGGGAGGTGATTTTGTCCACCAGGGGATGTTCGGGCGCCAGCACCATGAAGGTCGCCCCCCAGAGCGTATCCGGGCGGGTGGTGAAGATTTCTATCGGGTCACCGTCCTCGGTGTGGAAAATGACCGAAGCGCCTTCGCTTTTGCCAATCCAGTTGGTTTGCAGCACCTGGACACGCTCCGGCCAGTCCATCTCGGAAAAGTCCAGCAGTTCTTCAGCGTAGTTAGTGGTCTTGAAAAACCACTGCTCCAGTTCTTTTTTGATGACAGGCGTCTTGCAGCGTTCACAAACGCGGTCATCCCCCACAACCTGCTCGCGTGCCAGGGTGGTATTACAACTGGGGCACCAGTCTACAGGGGATTTTTTGCGGTAGGCCAGACCACCTTTGAACAACTGGATGAAAAACCACTGTGTCCAGCGGTAGTATTCCGGGTCGCAGGAGATGGCTTCGCGTTCCCAATCGAACATCGCTCCCATGCTTTTGAGTTGCTTGCGCATGGTTTCGATGTTGCCGTATGTCCACTTCTTGGGATGGATGCCGTGCTTGATGGCTGCGCCTTCCGCTGGCAGGCCAAAGGCATCGAATCCCATCGGGAACATGACGTTGTAGCCCTTCATGCGCATGTAGCGCGCGCGGGCATCCGAGGGGGTCATGGCATACCAATGGCCGATGTGCAGGTTGCCGCTGGGATAGGGCAACATGGTCAGGGCGTAGTGCTTGGGTTTGCTTTCGTCAATCACAGCCCGGTACAACTTATCGGCTTCCCATTTGGCCTGCCATTTGCGTTCAATTTCGGTGAAGTTATAGGACTTGCTCATGGTTTCTCCTCGCAAAATGATGCCTTAACCAAAAAAACCTTCGTCCGCCCAGGGACGAAGGTTTGATGCCTCCGCGGTACCACCCTGATTGCAGGCCAATGGCCTGCCTCTCTGGGACGCGATAACGGGCGTACCCGCCGACGGCTACTCTTGTTCACCGCCGAGGCCTGCCCCGCGGGGGGCAACAGGCGAGTTCAGCCTGAAGCGCTCTGTGGGCGCTGTGCCGGGCTTGCACCCTCCCCGACTCGCTGACAGATGGCCTACTACTCCTGTTCTGGCCTTGTGTGTTTGCATTGTACAACAAAACCCGGCTGAATTCAACCGGGCTTGAGAGTGGACCTGGCGGGATTCGAACCCGCGACCTTCTCAATGCCATTGAGACGCGCTCCCAACTGCGCCACAGGCCCATGCGTACGTTGTTTCCTTCACAAGCAGGGCGCATTCTACCGCTAACCCGTGCTTTTGTCAACCAATTTGCCAGGGGAATTTTACCTTTTCCCGGAGTGGACCTGGCGGGATTCGAACCCGCGACCTCTTCAGTGCGATTGAAGCGCGCTCCCAACTGCGCCACAGGCCCATGTCTCAATAGCGGGCACATTGTACTTGTCTCGTGGTTCCCTGTCAAGGCCTGAGCGGAAAAAAAGGGCACACGCAAATGGTGTAGAAGTCCACCCTTCCTGGTGTTCCTCCGCGGAGAGCAAGGATTGTTCTGGCGGGATTTTATCGCCGCGAGTGGCTCGGCCTTTCAGCCCTCCTGGGGATAAGTGTTTCCCAAAAGGTGCTCCTTTTATGGTAGGACAAGGCTGAGCCTTGTCCTACGAGCCTTGCCCAGGGTATTCCAGGGGGGAGCCTGCCGAAGCACAGGTGCGAAGCACCATATCGAGGCCTGTTTTAGCGCAGTGCACGGTCTCTATACGCCCCTTCGGGGCTACTCGACCAGCGAACCGCGTATTTTTCGGATAGGTTGTAAGTGTTTTCCACAAGCCACAGGGGGCTGTGTGCCCTTAGCGTTTGCGCACTACTCGCACCTTGAAACCAAAGCCAGGGCTGGGAATGGGCGTCAAAGCCTGTTTGACCTGGTAATCCGGCGGCTCCAAAGCCAGTTCTACGGAGTGCAGAATCGTTGCCAGTGTGACCATCAACTGCGCCTCGCCGGTTCCCGCGCCCAGGCAGGTATGCGGCCCCAGCGAAAAGGGGGTAAACGCGCCAGCCTGGCGGTATTCCTTGCGCGGAGGCAGGTGACGCGTCAAATCAAACCTGTCTGGTTCGGGGAAAAATTCCGGCAGGTAATGCGTCAGGCCGTTGGCAATCAGCACCCGCGTACCGGCATCCACCCGATAGCCTCGAAACACGAAGGACTGTGCCGCGACGCGCGGCGTGAAGGAGGCCACGGAGTACATGCGTATGCTTTCCATCAGGGCGGCATGCAACAGGGGAGCATTGCGCAAACTGCTGGTCGTCAGGGGGCCTTCGGCAAAAAGCGCATCGGACTCTTCGCTAAGGGTCTGCCACACCCCATGTTTCAGAAAAGCGAAAATGGCAAAGGCCATCGTCCCTGCCACGGTATCCAGCCCTGCCAGATAAGGCCCTACCACTGCAGCCAGCAGGTCATCTTCATCCGATACCAGGTCGCCGCCTGATTCGTAGTGTTGCAGCAAATCGCGTAACAGCCCGCGGGGGCGTTCTTCCGGCGGCAGGTGGCGCACCTCATCGGTTACCTGCCGCGCCAGTTCCCAGATGCGCGCTTTGGCGCGGCGGTATGCTGGCCGGTATAGCATAACGCGAGGCCATGTTTTGGTCACCAGGGTGCGCAAAACCGTGTTCATGAAGAGGCGCAGGTCATCGAAATAATCGCCTGGGGCGTGCCCAATCAACAGGGCACCGATTTGCTCGGTAATGATGCGCTGACAGGCATCCAGCACCCCCAGGAGAGTACCCTCTTTCCAGCCCTGTACGTGCCGGCGGGTAATGGCTACCGCTTCCTCCGTCTTTTGCACATACAAACGCCTGGAATACCCTGGACGTAGCAAGCGCCGCATGCGTTTGTGTTCTTCGCCATCCATGTTGATGAGAAAATGCGAGGCCTGCATCTCCTGCTCGAATTCATCGAATTCACCAGCGCTGCGAAAATACGTATCCCCCGTACCGGAGAGCATCTGATTGGCTTCGATACCAGCCATGATGGTGAATTCCCGTCCCGGCACACGCACGCGGTAAATCGGGCCAAGTTTGTAGTACAAGTCGCGCATGTGCAGGATGGGATTGCTATACATCTCCAGGGCATGCCCCAGAAAGGGCGCGCCTGGCGCCAAAGGCGGTAACGGCACATCGGTGGTAGTGTTGGAAAGCGGTTCGTAAACAGTAGTCATGGTGCATCTTACGAAGGGAAATCATATTCCCAGGCGTCGAAAAGGAACCCCAGGTGTTCGCGCATGATGGTCAGGTCTTCGGGGGAGGGAGCAAGCCGATTGGGGCGGTATCCCTGCAAACTCGCCAGATAGGTCTTCCAACGCGGCAACACATTCTTCACAGGGAGTTCCAGTGCGGCATACAGGCGCTGTAACTCCTCCAGAGGGTTGGCTACCAGGTCCTCGTAGCGCACATCCACAATGCGCCCCTGGGGGATACGCCGGCGGTCCTGCATCCACTTGCGCATTGATTCCGCCAGAAAGTGCACGTTGTTCCGTTCCACCTCTTTGAAGTCGATATCCTGCAATTGATGCGGGGGCAAAATCTTGCGGTACATGTTGCGGGTGGAAAGGAAAATGCGGAAAGGGTCACGGTGGATGTGGATGAACCTCGCCCGCGGGAAAAGTTGCAGCAACTGGGGCAGACGCCCGTTATTGATGGGTGTCTTGAGCACCAATGGCTTCCCCCCTGAAAGGTATGTGGCCACACGCAAGACGGAGAGGTAATCCTCACGCCACTCCGCAAGGGCTTCCGGAGCCAGCCCTTGCAACAGGTAGTAGCGTTCAAAATACCTGTGCGCCTCGCGAGGAAAGAGCAGGTGGTGCATGAAGGTGTGCGGTGAAACATTTGCCATCGCCACCTCCTCTTCCTGCGGGGCGTCCAGGGAAACGGCCACGTTATCCATAGGACGCGTTTCCGGGAGGAAAGCACGCACCAGGGCGCGCAGCCATTTCCCGCTGCCGACAACAAAGCCGGGCGCAACCCCCTGCAGAGTGGACACATAACCGAAGTTGGGGTCTAACGCAATCAGGTTGTGCAGATGGGTGGTTCCGCTGCGCGCTGGCCCCATGATGAACAAGGGGGTGTCGTGCACGGTGACCGAGCGTAAGGTTTCCCCATAGCGTCGGCGCTCATATAACCGCAATGGCTCCGACAAAACACTGGTAACCAGAAAACGCGCCAGTTTAGGGCGGTACTTCGGCGCTACGGGAGGATTGGCCTGCAATACCCGTCGCCAGTTACGTAATGAATTGAAAGCAAAAACGTTGATGGGAGGCATGGAGCAAAATCTGTTGCAACGAAAACCAATACGTGCACAAGAATACTCGTCTTTTCTCCAATGTGCAAGGTGATATTGGGGTGATTTCCTCCCCTGACCAAATCAAAACGGCTATAATGGAGTACATCCCCCTACCAGAGAAGGAGAGGCCAACCATGTACCCCAACCGCTGGCAAAAACTCTACACCGCGTTGCACAAAGCCGGTTTAGACGCACTGGTACTCAACCCCAGTCCCACATTGACCTACCTGACCGGGCTACCCTTCCACTTGATGGAACGCCCCATTGTCGGCATCTTCCGTCCCGAACATTCCCTGGTGCTCATCCTCCCTGAACTGGAACGCGCCAAGGCGGAAGACCTGCCTTACCCCGTTGACGTGTACACCTATGGCGAAGACCCCTCTCGCTGGGGCGAAACCTTTCAGCGAGCAGCGCACGCAGCCGGGCTGCGAGAGTGCCGCGTAGGGGTAGAACCCACCCGCCTGCGTTACCTGGAATTACGCTACCTGGAAGCCGCTGCCCCCTCTGCGGCCTTCGTTTCCGGCGAAAACGTCATTGCCAGCCTGCGCATGAACAAAGACGCCGAAGAAATCGCCAGCATGCGCCAGGCCGTACGCATTGCCCAGCAGGCACTGCAGGCCGCATTGCAAAACTTCCGCGTTGGCATGCAGGAAAAAGAACTGGGCGCGGAACTGGTACTGCAATTGCTGCGACACGGTTCCGAGGCCAACCTGCCTTTCTACCCCATCATCGCCAGCGGCCCCAACAGCGCCAATCCCCATGCCGCCCAAACCGAGCGCCCCATCCAGCCGGGGGATTTGCTTATCATCGACTGGGGCGCGACGGTAAACGGCTATTTCTCTGACCTGACACGCACTTTCGCCATCGGAGAGGTGGACCCGGAACTGGCGCACATCGCTGCAGTGGTGCACCAGGCCAATCAGGCCGGCCTCGAAGCCGCCCGACCAGGCATTCCAGCCGGGGAAGTGGACCTTGCCGCCCGCAAGGTCATCGAAGCCGCCGGCTACGGAGCGTACTTCATCCACCGCACCGGCCACGGTTTGGGACTGGATACCCACGAGCCACCCTACATGTACGCCCAAAACCCCATTCCCCTCGAAGCGGGTATGACCTTCACCATCGAACCCGGCATCTACCTGCCCGGCCGCGGCGGCGTGCGCATCGAGGACGACGTGGTCATCACCAAAGACGGAGCGGAAAGCCTGAGCGATTTGCCGCGCCAACTGCAAACACTGGCCTGAAAATGCACACCCACTCCCAACTCATCCTCCCTACCGCAGAACCCTTCTTCTTCCCTGGCGGAGAACACGGCTGCCTGCTGATACACGGCTTCACCGGCACCCCCAAAGAAATGCGCCCCCTGGGGGAACGCCTGGCCGCCCGCGGATACACTGTGCTCGGAATCCGCCTGGCAGGGCACGCCACCACCCCGGACGACATGCGCCGGTCTACCTGGCGGCATTGGGCCGCCAGCGTGGAAGACGGATACCACCTGCTGCGCGGCATCACCACCCGCATCGCGCTGGTAGGACTTTCCATGGGCGGCGTGCTCGCGCTCTACACCGCTTCCCGTCTGCCCGTGGATGCCGTCGCCGCGCTGGCCACCCCCCATCACCTGCCAGATGACCCGCGCCTGAAGATACTCCCCCTGCTCGCCCTGCTGCGTCCCTATGACCCCAAAGGCGAACCGCAATGGGTGGACCCGGAAGCCGTCAAAGACCTGGTCACCTACCCTGTCACGCCCACGCGCGCCTACGGGGAGTTGCTGCAATTGCTGGCTGCCATGCGCGCCGGCCTGCCACAAGTTACCGCACCCACATTGCTGCTCTACTCCCGTCAGGACCCGGTGGTGCAGGCCAAAGAGGGGCACATGCAGGCTTTCGCTGCCGCCTTACAAAACGCGGCCAGCCTCACGCAACACTGGGTAGAAGGCAGTGGACACATCCTTCCCGCGGATGCCCAACGCGAAACCGTGGCGGAAATCGTCGGTACATTTCTCCACACAGCCCTGCAACCGGACAAAAACCCATGACTCGTGACCTCATTCTCCTGGCCATTGCGCTGTTCACCTGGGGCTTTGGCGATAGCATGTTCTTTCTCTTTCAGCCCCTCTATCTGCAAGACCTGGGGGCCAACCCGCAAATGATTGGCAACATCCTTGGGATGGTGGGGTTGGCCATGACGGTTGCGCATCTGCCCGCCGGCTACCTGGCCGACCGCATTGGACGCCGCCCCTTGCTTTACGCCGCCTGGACGCTGGGGTGTGTCGCTACCTGGGTGATGGCGCTTTCGCCCGCCCTGCCGTGGTTCGTCTTTGGTACCGTGCTCTACGGGTTGACCTCTTTCGTGATGGTGCCGATGTACAGTTACATCACCGCGGCGCGCGGCAAACTCTCGGTAGGACGCGCCATCACCCTGACCACGGCGGCCTTCAGCCTGGGGTCGGTCATCGGCCCCCTGGTCGGCGGCTGGATTGGGGATACCATCGGGCTGCACCGCACCTTTCTGGTGGCTGCCGTGATTTTCGTGTTCTCCACCCTGATTGTGCTCGCCATCCGCGCCCAGCCCGTTGAAAACGACTCTGAAGAGGGGGCTGCTGGCGCACTGCGCAGCCTGCTCAACCCGCGCTACCTGCAATATCTGAGCATCGTGTTCGTGGTCATGCTGGCCACCTACCTGCCGCAGCCCCTCTCACAAAACTACTTGCAGGATGTGCACCATCTCTCGCGCACGCAAATCGGGAGCGTCATTTCCATGCGCAACCTGGGCGTGGCGGTTTTCAATCTGGCGCTGGGGCAACTGAATGCCCGCGTGGGGTTCCTGCTGGCGCAAGGAGCAATGGCGCTTTTCAGCCTTGCATTGTGGCGCGGCACCGGATTACCCTGGTACATGCTGGGGTACTTTTTGATGGGCAGTTACCAGACAGCGCGCTCACTGGCCAGCGCACAAGCGCGTGCGCTGGTGAGCAAAATCAACATGGGGCTTGCATACGGGTTGGTGGAAACCACCGCTTCCCTGGCCATCATCATCGCCCCGCCGCTGGCCGGTTTCGTGTACAACCGCGGGCCGGCGCTCATCTATCCACTCAGCCTGGCGGCCATTGGGCTGGCGTTCCTGCTTACGTTGTTCTTTTCCCCCATCCACAGCAAGGACGTGCTATAACCCCGCTTGCTGGAACACCGCAGCAGGTGCAGGCGCCCGCCCCACAAGTAGGCCGGACATTCTTGTCCGGCACGGACGGGCTGGAACACCGCAGCAGGTGCAGGCGC
>DAOTWV010000302.1:0-4711 GCA_034435695.1 Anaerolineales bacterium
TGAGCGTGCCCCTGATTGCCCACGATCAACCCATTGGGGTGCTCAACCTGGCGTTGCCCGCCGGACGGCGCTTCTCGGCGGAGGAAACCCAACTCGCCGGCGCTTTGGGGCGGCAACTTGGAGTCGCCGTAGATGCTGAACAGCAGCGCCAGCGGCTGATGCAGGAATTACAGCGCCGGGAACAGTTGCGCGGCCAATTGCTGGAGCATCTGATGGCCGTGCAGGAAGATGAACGCCGCCGTATTGCCCGCGAATTGCACGATGAAGCCGGGCAGGCGTTGACCGCGCTGATGGTCGGCCTGCGCCTGCTGGAAAGCGAACGCGCAGACCCTCGGGCGCTGCTGGAACGCATTACCGACCTGAAGCGCACCACGGACGGTGTGATGGAAAACCTGCACCGCCTGGCAATGGATTTGCGCCCCGCCAGCCTGGACCATCTGGGGTTGACGGCTGCCCTGCAGCAATACGCCGACCTATGCAGCCAGCGGTATGCACTTGACGTGCAGTTCGAGGTCGTCGGCCTGGAAAACGCACGTTTGCCCGCCGATGTGGAAATCGCGCTCTACCGCATCGTGCAGGAGGCGCTGACCAACGTCGCCCGGCATGCCCGCGCTACCCGCGCCGACGTGTTGCTCGAACGGCGCGGCAACCGGCTGGTGCTGATTGTGGAAGACGATGGGATAGGCTTCATGCCGGCACAACAGACCAACCGCCTGGGGTTGTTCGGTATGCACGAGCGGGCAGAGATGCTCGGTGGGCAATTAACCATCGAGAGTCAACCTGGGCTGGGAACCACCATTTACCTGGAGATAACGTATGATGATTCGCATTTTGATTGCGGATGACCACGGCGTGTTACGTGCTGGTCTGCGAGCCTTGCTGAGTGCCGAAGCCGATCTGGACGTGGTCGGTGAGGCAGAAGACGGTGCCGGCGTGCTGGCGGCGTTGGCGACCGCCCCGCCGGATGTGTTATTGCTGGACCTTTCGATGCCTGGCGGTGGGATGCCGCTCATCCGCCTGGTACGCGACCAGGCCCCTGCAACGCGCATCCTGGTGCTCACCGTACACGAAGACGAGCGCCTGTTACAGGAGGCATTGCAGCAAGGCGCGGCAGGATACATTGTCAAGCGGGCGGTGGAATCCGAACTGATTAACGCCATCCGGGCCGTGGCGCGTGGGGATGTGTATGTGCATCCGGCCATGTTGCCGGTTCTGCTCAAAGGGCTGGTGGGTACACCAGCGGCTGACCACGCGTCTCCTCCGTCGCTCACCCCTCGCGAGACCGAGGTACTTCGTCTCATTGCCGAAGGGTACACCAACCGACAGATTGCCGATGAATTGTGCATCTCTGTGCGCACGGTGGAGAGCCACCGCGCCAACCTGATGGGCAAACTGGGGCTGCGCAGCCGCGTGGCCCTGGTGCGCTACGCCCGTGAACATGGATTGATTTGATGGAGAGCGGCATCTCGCCGCCGCCTTCGAAGCCCGTTTTGGGAGAGCGGCATCTCGACGTCGCTTTCGAAGCCCGTTTGGGAGTGCGGCTTCCCGATGCCGCCTTCCAAAGCGGTGACAAGTCGCCGCACTTCTAAAGCACTCCGTAGAAAACCCGGAGGGCTTGCTATTGTTTTACGTGTTTTTTCGGGAGGGGGATGGAGACAAACCCCGTAAGAATCTGATTCCGAAAATCCGCAGGGAATGCGCTTCCGCTCCCGGGGCAAGATGCGTACACTGACAATGCAAAGGAGTGCACCTGTTCAGAGTGCACTCCCGTGAGCATACCGCGGAATCGCGGTGGTCACGTATATTCCCCCATTATTCCATGCAGAGGAGTGACGCGTATGCCTGAACCCTCATCCCCCATCCCGGCGGCAGAGCAGGATGCTTTCCTGCGCCGTTACGCCAGTCCTACCTTCGCTGCGCTGGTTGCCCCGGTTACCGAGAGCGAAGCCTTCTCCATGCTCAAGAAGGCCAAAGAGCAGGCCGGGGCAATCTCGCCCGAAGGCAGCGTGATTGACCGTATGCTGGCCGACCTGCAACGGGCGCTGGAGAAGCGCCAGCGTGGCGAGAAGGTGCGCTTCGGTATGGCGGTAGACCTGCGCAAGTGCACCGGCTGCCGCGCCTGCACCGTGGCCTGCAAGGCCGAGAACATGACCCCGCCGGAAGTCTCTTACAACGTGGTTCTGGAGCAAGAAATCGGTTCCTTCCCCAACGTGAAGCGGATGTTCATGTACAAGCCCTGCTTCCATTGCGAGACCCCCCCCTGCACCCCGGTTTGCCCGGTTGGCGCAACCTACAAGCGGGAAGAAGACGGCATTGTGGTAATCAACTATGACGTCTGCATTGGCTGCCGCTACTGCCTGACGGCCTGCCCCTACGGTTCGCGCTTCATTGACGTGGGCATGACCTACACCGACCCGCCTCAGCCATACGAAGCACAACCTTCGCCAGAGTATGACCAGGGCCGGATGCGCGCTATCAATCACTCGCCGGTGGGCAACGCCCGCAAATGCCACTTCTGCATCCACCGCGTGTATCGCGGCATGCTGCCCGCCTGTGCCGAGACCTGCATCGGGCGCGCCATCCACTTTGGTGACCTGGATGACCCCGATAGTCTGGTAGCACAGTTGATTACCCGGCGGAATACCATCCGCCTGAAGGAAGAACTGGGCACGGAACCCAACGTGTATTACCTGGTCTAGGAGCAAACTGCCATGAACATAAGCAAGAATCTGCATTCTAAACTTGCCTGGGGCCTGGTGCTGCTGGTAACCGTCATTGGCCTGGGTTCCATTGGGTTACGTGTCGCCTATGGGTTACGGGTAACCAACCTGAACTACCTGGTACCCTGGGGCCTGTGGGTGGCCTTCTACATCTACTTCATCGGTCTGTCGGCCGGCTCCTTCCTGATGAGTACCATGGTGTACGTCTTTGGCTTCAAGAAATTAGAGCCGATTGGACGCGTGGCGCTCTTTTCAGCGTTGATTGCCCTGATTGCCGGCATGAACTTTGTGTTGCTTGACCTTGGTCACATGGAGCGAGCCCTGACGGTTTTCGTCAACCGCAACCTGTGGTCGGTGCTGGAAATCGAAATCCACTTCTATGTGGTGTACATTGCCATTATCCTGGGGGAATTGTGGTTGCTGATGCGCCGTGACCTGGTGCGCTGCGGGGAAGGGACAGACTGGAAAGCCCGTATCTGCCGTGTACTCGCTTTCGGTTCAAAAGACGTTTCAGACGAAAGTGTGGTGCGCGACCACCGTCTGGTACGCATCCTGGGGCTGGTGGGAGTGCCCGTGGCGATTGGCGTACACGGTGGTACCGGTGCGCTGTTCGCGGTGGTCAAGGCACGTCCGATGTGGTACGGGCCGCTCTTCCCCATCATCTTCATCATCTCGGCACTGGTATCCGGTTCGGCGTTGCTCACTTTCCTGATTGCTTTCTTTGCTGGCCGCAAACTGGATGTTGCCCTGCGCCGTGACCTGGTGCTTACCCTGGGAAAAATTACCGCCGGCGTGCTGCTTTTTGACTTGCTGCTGATGTGGAGTGAGTTCTCCGTTGGCATTTACGGCGCCATCCCGGAAGACCTGGAAGTGATGCGGCTGACCTTCTTCGGCCCCTTCTGGTGGGTGTTCTGGCTGGTGCAGATTTTGTTCGGGGCCATTGTGCCGTTGGCGCTCTTGTTGTGGCCTGTGACCGGACGAAATCCCAAGTGGGTGGGCTTTGCCGGCCTGATGATTGTGGTCGGCATCATCGGTGTGCGCCTGAACATCGTGATTCCGGCGCTCAACCTGCCCGTGCTGCCCGGCTTCGATAGCGCCTACACCATGCTGCCGGCGCCTACCGTGGCGCCAACCGCCTATCCCCCGGCGCTCATCCAGGCATTGACCGTGATAGCCGTGCTGGCCGCGGCGCTGACCTTCATCATCCTGGGGCTGGTGGGGTTGCGGCGTTTCGCCGGGCAGCCAGCCTATCGCACTGAGCGTTACCTTGCCACCGCTGTTACGTTGATTGGTGTGGTCTTCATCGTGGCGTTGGGACTGCGCTGGGTGGGCGGTACATCCGTTGGGCTGACCTTCCCTTCGGTGGACCTGACCCATACGCCGCTTTCCGGCATTCTGGGGCATACTGACCTGCGCTTCTACTACATCCCCAGCCCAAACGAATGGTTGAGCAGCGCCGGCCTGATTGGCCTGGCTGTCCTGCTCTTTGGCCTGGGATACAGCATCCTGCCGCTGGAAAGCGATGAACCTCATGCATAAGGAGCCAATCATGAGCGAACAGGAACTTACTCGACGCGATTTTCTGAAAACTTCGGCCTTCCTGGGCGGGGCGGTGGCCTTGAGTAGCAGTGTGCAGGGCGTGTTCGCCCGCCTGCGGCATACCCCGGACGGCATCCATCGCCTGGGCGAAGGCGATTATGACTACCCCAACAACAATCCGGAGAACGTCATCTACTCCGTCTGTCTGAACTGCCACACGGCCTGCACCATCAAGGGCAAGATTGCAGATGGCGTGCTGGTGAAGATTGACGGTAATCCCTATAGCGCCACCAATCGCCTGCCCAACCTGCCCTATGATACCGACCCGCATGAAGCGGCCCACTTCGAAGGTAAGGTGTGCCCCAAAGGCCAGGCCGGCGTGCCGGTGCTCTACGACCCCTATCGCATCCGCAAGGTGCTCAAACGCGCCGGCAAGCGCGGCGAGAACAAAT
>DAOTWV010000303.1:0-10522 GCA_034435695.1 Anaerolineales bacterium
GAACGCGAGCGCGAAATCCTGGCGCTCATCGCTCAAGGGTTGAGCAACAAACAAATCGCCGGGCGCCTGTACCTGGCCGAAGGCACGGTGAAAAACTACGTCAGCAGCATCCTGGATAAACTGGGAGTGCAAGACCGCACCCAGGCCGCGCTGTGGGCGCAAAAACACGGGCTTTAGACCGTAAAGGGAAACTATCCCCCATGCAACCGCCATTCCCCCAATGCCTGAGTTTCACTGAACAATCAGATACGCTACCGCCTGATATGCAATGCAGTCTTATCCGCAAATATCGCAAATTGTCCCGATTCTTTTCCGCACAATCCGGGTAATCTGCGAATTGCATCATGCATGTTGCGCAAACTATCCGTTGGTCAGAGTTTCAAAATCTGTTCAAAATCGAGTACAATGCAATCATGCCATCAGAAGACCTCTCCTTTCGCCAAAAATACGGCCCCTGGGCGCTGGTGACCGGCGCGGCACGCGGTCTGGGGGCGGAATTCGCCCGTCAACTGGCCGAACGCGGCCTGAATTTGCTGCTGGTAGACCAACTGGCTGACGAACTGGAAGCCACGGCAGCCCCTCTGCGCGCGGCTGTCGAGGCGCGCACCCTGGCACTGGATTTGACCGCCCCGGACGCCATCACCCAAATCCAGCGGGCTGCGGCCGACCTGGAAATCGGCCTGCTGGTCAATAACGCCGGACGTTCCACCATCGGGCATTTTCTGGATGTCCCGCTCGAACAGCATCGGCATGTGCTGGATTTGAACACGCGCGTCCCCCTGGAACTGGCGTACCACTTTGGGGCGTCCATGCGCACCCGCGGGCGCGGCGGCATCGTTTTCGTCTCATCCGGGTCGGCGGTGGTGGGCACGGCCTGGGTGAGTACCTATTCGGCCAGCAAGGCCTTCCTGCGGAATCTGGGTGAAGCCCTGTGGGCTGAGTTGCACCCCCAGGGGGTAGATGTCCTGGCGACCATCGTGGGGGCTACCGATACCCCCGGTTGGCGGGCATCCAACCCGAAACCCGAAGCACGCGTCTGGCCGCCGGTGATGCTGGCGCAGGATACCGTGCGTGAGACGCTGGACGCGTTGGGCAAGACTCCTTCGTTTTATCCGGGAAGGCAAAACCGCCTGGCCTTCTTTTTTACCAGTCGCATACTCTCCCGCAAAGCGGCGGTTTTGCAACTGTACAACGAAATGCGCAAGCGTTACGAGCATTGAACCCCCCGCTCCAGACAAAGGGAGACGACAATCTTCTCGCCATCCTCAAAATCAAAGAAAACGGGGCAGGCCATACGCCTGCCCCGTTGCACTATCTGCGCCGCTACCGGCTGAGTAACGGCAGGTAGAGGGGATACCCGACGAAAATGTCCACCGATTGGCTGTGAGTCAGCCCCAGACTGTCCCTGACGGTCAGGGTGACGGTGTGCGCACCCGGCTGCAGGGTGTTGATGGGCAGTACCGCGCCGTGCCCCAATTCGCCCTGCACGTCGTCGCTCCAGGTCAGCGAGGCATCCGGCAGGGTGCCGTCTTCCATATCGAAGCCGGTGCCCTGGAAAACCACCAGCGAACCGGGCAGGTGAATCCCGTCAGCCGTCGGGTCCAGGATGGTGGCGACGGGGGCGTGATTGGGCAGGGAAATCAGCGCTGGGGTTTCGTCGTAATCCGTGTTGACGCCGTCAGTGGCCGTCACCCGGAAGCGCACGTCCGAGCCGCCCACCAGCGCATCGGCATCCACATCGAAGGAAGTCGCCGTGATTCCGCTTTGCAGCAGGCTCCACGAGAGGCCGCCATCGTAACTGTAGAACAGGGTATAGGTCAGGGTATCGCCGTCCAGGTCAGAACCGTCCCACGTCAGGGTGTGCGTCGAACCCGCCGTCCAGGATTCCGCCGTCAGGGGACTGGTAAAGAAGACCTGCGGAGGGTTGGCGCTCACCGTGCGTACGTCCACGTCCTGCCCCAGGTGGGTGAGGGCAATCGTGGTCGTGCCGCTCACCCAGGGGATGATGAAGGAAACGTCGGCCTCGGTGGTCGGGTCAGGCGGGAAGGGCGGCGGGTCTCCTGTGTGACCGTGCGGCGTACCGCCGTGGGCATCGTATTCGCTCTCGAAATTGACCACGAAAGGCTGGGAAAGCAGTACGTTGCCTTTGGCATCCCGCAATTCGATGCTGTAATCCCCTTGCGGCGGGTAGTACGCCACATTGGTCGCAATGCGGTGCAGGTCGTTCAATTGACCAGGCGATTGCGGCTTGTAGGCCGGGTTGAAGATGGTGGCATTGACCACCAGCGATTCCTGCGCCGCGGTCGGCATCAGGTAGCCAATCGTCAGGCCGCGCTCCGAGCGGTAATAGGTTTGCAGGCCGGGGCTGAGATTGGTAAACATGGTAGACCAGGTGTAAGGAGAAATCCAGCCCTCTTTGGAACCGCTGGCCGGGCAGTAACTCATCAGGTCGTGGGTGTTGGCGGGTGCATAAATTTTTCCCGTGATTGGGTTGAAGCCGTACTCCTGAATGCTGGAGGAGGAGTACGGGAAGGTGGAGGAATTATCGCTTGAGCCGCAAGAATCGGCGGTGTTGGTGTGCTTGACGTTGTAATCGTGCACCAGTTCGTGCCCAAAGATGAGCGCGCCGCCGCCGGGGTCATCGGTGCTGGTGCCGGCGCGGTCGGTGCCAATGGCGACCACCCCCAGCCCGCCGGCGTGGGGGTAGACGGGCATGTCGGCGTGCCCGCCGGAATACCCGGCGTTTGGCACCCAGCCGTACACGTGGTCAGCCCCCACGAAGGGGCCGGTAAACCACCGGGAAAAGGCGTTTTGCAACACCCAGTTGGTGTTCAGCGTCTGGATGAGGCTGTGCTGCCCGCTGCCGCTGCCCAGACTGGTCGTCCAATCCAGGTATCCGCTGGCAACGGAGTAATCCACGGCGTTGTTCGCCAGCGGCAAGACCTGGTTGAGCCAGGTGGCCGCCCCGCCGTTGACAGCCCATCCGCCGGCATATTGCGAACCGGTGTACCCGGAGGGATGGTAGCGCAGGCGGTCGCCGACGATGGTCAGCGAGGTACGCTGCTGGAAGTTCAGCGTGATGTACCCCGAAGAGGGGTAGCGGTTGTTGCCTTCGTTGGTTTCACTATAATTCCCGTCGGGGTCAACCACGGCATACATTTGCACCGCGGCGCTGGAGGGCGTCGTGACGTAGAAGAACACGTTTGCGCTGTCGTTTGCACCCTGGTCGAGCGTGTGCACGGCCTTGCCGTATGCCGTTGCCGTTTGCCAGGAACCTCCTAAAAAGCGAATGTAGAAACGCACAGGCACATTGTTCATGCTGCCAAAAAGGCCGGTATATTTCAGGTAAATGCGGGCTGCAGTGGATTTTCCGGCAACCAGCGGCAGGGAGTTATCCGGGCAGGCGGAAAGTCCCTTGCCAGTATCGAAGCACTGAATGCCTTGGGTAACTTCGATGCCGTCCAGCGAAAGGTCAAACCCGGTGAAATTCGGTGCGATGATTGTGGCTTGAGGCACAATGAAAGGGAGCACCGGGAAATCCGGGGTAGGCGTGGGGGTAGGACCAGGGGTCGCAGTAGGAGGGGGAATAGGGGTCCAGGTAGGTACAGGGGTGCGGGTAGGAACGGTGCTGCCCTTGCGGGGAGCAAAATACAAATCATCGATAGCCTCTGAAAGGGTGGTGTTGCCGTAATCCAGCGAAACCTGCATGATAGCGCCCTGCGGGTCGTACACACCCAGAAAGACGGTATGCGCATCCGGCACCGGCGAATAGAAAGCCCGGCAAATGATTTTTCCAAAGGCATCGTAGGCTATCAGCGTGGCGGTCAATTGACTCGTGCCGCCGTTGCCGATATAAAAACCGACGTGCGTCTTGGGTTCATCGAACCAAATTTTCATCGGCACATTTGCGCTGGTGTTGGGGTAAACAGCGTCATTGGTCGCGACATTTGGGGAAGAGGAGGCCTTGGTCGGTTCGTTACCATAAATCAGGGCACGCGTGGTAGGGCTGTCCTCAAAAGTGACCCCAAAAGCGGCCTGGTAGCGGGTGCCAATCACCAGCCCATTGGCGGCATCATCGAAATCAATCAGGGCCGGTGCGGGTATCTCCTGGGGACTGGTCAACTGCTGGCATGAGGTTTGTGCATGCGCTACAGTCTCGCGATTATCCCCCATGACCTGACGGATGGCCGCCCCTGCAAAAACCAGGACAAAAACAGCAACAAAAAGCGCGCCTTTCCAACCTCTGGTACGCATGGGAAACTCCTTATCCAAAGAAAAAAGCGAATGGCCTTACACGGTTGATAAAACGGGGTACCCCTTTCGTCTCATCGTCACCACTCCACACCGTAAAGTGACACCATCAAGAATCGCTCTATGCAAGAGAGTAGTTGCTGTTTATCTTACCAAATCCGATAGTATAAGTCAAAAAATTTTAAGATTGCGGCATCGGTACACAAAATCGAAAGCCAAAAAGTGTTGTTCCCTCTCGCGCACTTTGCAAAACGAAAAGGCCGGTGCGTACACCGGCCTTTCAAAGGGGAAAAATTGCCGAAGACTTCAAGCCGCCTCGGCGACGGTGGTATGGACGTCGAATTCGGGCGGATTCTCCAGGTGCTTTTTGACCGCACACTGCTCCGCGGAACGCACCAGCGCTTGGTAATACTTTTTGGGGAATTCGGGCGGCACCTGGATTTCCAGTTCCACTTTGCCCACCATACCGTTGAAGGGGTTGCTGTACACCCGCTGAACGACCCGCACCCCATCGGTGGAAAGGCCGCGCTGCCGGCAGAATCCCAGCACGTAAATGCCCGCACAGGTGCCAATCGAAGCCAGAAAAACTGCGAAGGGCGTAGGTGCGGAGCCTTCGCCGCCGCCCATCGGGGGTTGGTCGGTTTTCACGGTGTAGGGGCCAAAGTGGGCGTCCACGCGCGCCCCGCCGGGGAAGTCGATAACCATTTCCATGAGAAAAATCACCTCGCATTACGAAATTGTGCGCCCTGCCGGGCGCGTCACTTCTCCTTAGATGCGAAAACGCCCGGAAGGTTACATCCGGGCGTCCTTTTCTCAATCGCCGGTAACGGGCAGCGCATCATCTGCGGGCACCCGCGGCCAGAAAAATTTCCAGTACAGGAAAACGGCCACGGAGTACAACACAATCGTGCCCGCGAAGGGCGGCCCAAAGCCGTAGCGCACCTGCAGCCATCCGCTCACCACCGGGCTGAATGCCCAGCCAAAACTCCACGACATGCTGACCAGGCTGGCGACGGTGGCGCGTGCATCGGCCTCGACATGCTCCATCACGAAAGCCTGGTACACTGGCCCGCTCATATTCATCAAAGCCAGCCGGATGTAGTACGCGCCGGCGCTCAACCAGAACCAGGGAGCAAAGCCCAGCGTCACCAGGAAGGGAATGGAGAGCGCCTGCGAGAGCACCACCAGTTGCATCTTCCCCATGCGGTCGGCCAGTGCGGGGGCAAGCAGCAGCCCCACCCCCATCGCCAGCGAACCCCAGGCAAACAACGTCCCGATGACCTGGTCCGGCTGGTGATGCACTTGCCGGAAGAAGACGTTCATGAAAGGCATAATCAAGCCTGCGCCAATGGAGGTTATCCACATGGGTAAAATCAGTTTCCCCAGCATACGGGGATGTTCACGAGCATACGTCAGAGGAGCGAAAACCGAGCGGTCGCGGCGGCTCAGGGAGGGGGTGCGCAAGAACAGGAGCGGCAGGCACCCCAGGGCGGCCACCGCCGCCACCAGCAGCAGCGCCCCCCCATAAGCCCGGCTGCTCACCGCCGCCACCCCCAGGGTGCCGCCAATCCATGAGGGCAGGTAGCCTCCCAGCCAGTTCCCCACAAAAGCGGAAGCCATCTGCAGGCCAGAGGCAAAACTGAACAGGTACGTGCGCTCTTCCTCGCCGCTGTTTTCCATCAGGAAGGGCGCCATCGTCACGCCGCCCAGGCTCTGCGCCACACCCGAAAGGGCATTCATGGCGTAGAAGACGGCGGCCTGCGGCCACAAGACCATCCCGGCAATGGACAGCGCCATCCCCAGGGCGGCCACCAGCAGGGAACGCTTGCGCCCCAACACATCGGCCAGATAGCCGACGGGCAGGGCTACAATCAAGGCGGTCAGGTTGTTGACGGTAATCAGGCGTCCCAGCAGGGCTTCATCGAAGCCCAGGCTGAGGACGTAGAAATTGAACAACAGGCGAAAAACGCCCAGCGCCGCGCCAGAAAGGATGACGTACATCAGATACAGGCGCGCGTTAGGGCGAAAGGCGCGTAAACGCGCCCGATAGACGAGCAATGTAGTTTGCATGTTTTTACTTACTCCGATTCGCTACCAGCCAGAAATGTCCCCAAAAGAGCGAAAGTTTGCTGTACCATTTCAGGACGTGCCATATAGCACCTGTCACTGCGCCGGTTGGCTACATCCACACTCAAGAATACCAGCCCGGCCAGACGCAAGATGTTCAGATGGTGCACAACCGTAGGAGCACGTAACCGTAACTTGCGGGCCAGTTCACTGGAAGTCATGGGTTCGTGACTGAGATACCGCAAAATGCGCAGGCGGGTGGGGTCAGCCAGCGCCTTGAGGGCGCGTAGCATGGTATCCGGGACGCTTTCTCCAGGGACCAGGGAAGCATCCACAGGACGCGCCCCAAACAGGAAAAGCCATGTCTGCGGTTGAATTTCCTGAAATACCACCAACGGCGCAGTCCAGAATGAAGGCACCAGTATCAGCGTATCGGCTTCCAATTCGGCGGGAAAACGTACCCCTTGCGAGAGGTTTTCCAGTAATTGCGGCCAGGGCATGGCGCGCGCCAGCACCTGCGCTTTGACAATCGCTTCTTCCAGTGCAGGCGCAATACGCCCAACTTCTTCGGCAAAAAACACTTCCTGATACGTGGTGAGCGCACGTAACAGGAATTCGCCAAAGTCTTCCTGTTTCGCCCAGGCATTTAAAATGGCCTCCAGCGTCTCACGAGCGGCATTCCAATCCCGCGCCTTACGCATAGCGCGCAATGCACTCAGGTCTTGCTCTCCCCAACGGCCGCGTTGCCCAACCTCCAGCAACAAGGTGCGCATTTCCTCGGAAATGGCATGCGAAAAAGTCAATGCTGGCAAACGTTCCGATGCCGGCATGGAAGCCAGGGTCTGCAGCACGGTTTGCACATTTTTGGGAGCAGGCAGGTGATAAATCCAGTTCAATGGAATAAAAAAAGCCTTTTCAGCCTGTTCCAACACCTTGCGGTCATCTGCAGGCAGACGCGAGCGCACACCTGCAGCCCATGCACCGCGTAAACCAAAACGGTCTGGGTGGTGCAAAACGTGCAAACTGGCAAAAAAATCGTATGCGGTGCCGCTATCCCAGCGTAACTCCATGCTGTATCGCTCCAAAGGGAAAATTAGACAATAGTCTAAAGCAAGTGTAGCGCGAGAGGAACAAAAAGTCAAGCCTGCATATGCCCTTGCATTTTCCCCAATTTTGTCCACACAATTGTGGATAACTTGCGTATAACTGTGGATAAACCGCCTCAACTGGGGAAAACCATCCCCAATTGGTACTATTTCTCTCCCCCATATCTGGGGGAAGCCACTCGATATGCCCCTATATCCTCAGGGTTATCCACAATGTGGATAACCCTGAGGATAACCCCGAAATTATCCCGAATCGCCTCACAACCGGTCTGTGGAAAACGCACCTCTGTTTCCCCCCCATATTTGCTCCATGACTGCATCTCCACCCCCAGATGCAGTGTATGCACGCGTTATCCTCAGAGTTATCCACACTCTCCACAAGGCCTACTAAGACGACTAATTAACTTTTCTTTTTGAGATGATGGGGATATGTTTTCCCAGGGCTACGCGTCGTACGGAAAGACACACCACCTCTCAAGGCAAGATGTATTTCCCAATTTGCCCTGAGCGAAAGCCTGAATACAGATGTCCATCCTGCATGGCTATCCAGGTAACCCCTGTTCCGATTTGCATCAGGGAAACGCCTTCATCCGGTAAGCCTTGCCAGATTTCTCCCTCGACGCTCAACGCCAGGCCATTGTCGAAGAGCTGGCTCATTCTCGCCGGCAGAGGCACAATGTGCCAATGCTCCCCAGCCATTTCCCAAACCTGCCCCTGCCCATCCAGGGCAAGTATGGTGTCGCTCGCGCGTACCAACGTGCTGATATTAGAAGACGGCATTGCTGGCAGAGCGGAACAGTGCAATGCCGGTAACTGGCATGCCATGATTTGGCCATCAGAACGTAAAACCAGCACCCTGTCTGGCGGTTGAAAGAGCAACTTCGTTGCCCATACCCCAGCAGGCAACGTGGCGGTGCTTTGTTGCACACCCTCCCGCCAGACCGCCAGCGTGCTATCCCCCGCAGCGGAAACCAGCCAGTCTCCGGCAAAAGTCAACGCACTTACCCAGGAACGGTGGGCATACCATACCCCCAGCGGTTTTCCATCCAATGACCACAAGCGCAGCGTACCATCCATGCCTCCAGAGACAATCACATCCCCTGCACGAGTCAGTGCGTTGACCGCCCCCTGATGACCGGTCATCCTGCTCAGCAGCGTGTAATTCTCTGTATCCCACAGGCGCAAGGTACCATCGGCATGCGCACTCAACAGACGCGTGTCCCACAAGAGCGCCATTTGTACCCGCCCGGCAAACCCTGTGAGGCTGGCGCGCGGTTGCGGACTGGTAGTATCACGATTGACGCGTGGGCTACCATTCCACAGGTACAGCATCCCGTCCTCGCCAAGGGATGCGAGCGTATCCTGTTTGGGTTGATACGCAAGGGCTACCACCCTCCCCGCGTGTGCCTGGATGTGACGTGCAGGGGCGCTTTGGAGGTTTTCCCAGAGCCACAGGACGCCGTGTTTGTCTCCTGCGGCCAGCGTTTCGTTGAGACCTGTTGCCAGGGCAACGGGGATGTCGGCCAAAGCGCCATAGCGGGCTATTTGTCCCTGAGGCCCCCAGACCTGAATGACACCATCTGCGGTCGCGCTGAACACCTGTCCAGAGGAAGAATCGCAGGCCAGGCTGAGCAGCGCCGTGCCTGACAACCGAAGCGTGGTACGCAGGTCTCCACTGAGGCCATCCCACAGGACCAGCGAACCATTGCGCCCGGCCGTGAACAGTGCGGGGCGTTGTGTGTCTGGCAGCAGGCCGCAGTAGGTGAGCGCCGTCAGTCGGCTGGTGTGTGCCACAAAAGGCCCGCGTACCTCGCCTGTGGGGGTATGCCACACTTCGAGTGTGCCATCGCTGTACCCAATAGCCAGGCTGCCCTGAGTGGCAAATGCAATGGCGGTGACGCTTACCTGCCGCCCCGTCAGGCGATTGCGCACGGCATGTTCGTTCACATCCCACAAGAGCGTCTCGCCGCCGGTGGTTCCCCAGGCCAGCGTCTGTCCGTCCAGAGACCAGGCCAGCGTGGTAACGTCTGCTTCGAAGAGTGGCTGTACTTCTCCCGCAGGGGCGTACAGATATACCCCTGCAGCGCTCCCGATAGCCAGTCGTTCCCCATCGGGAGACCAGGCCAGCGCGCGCGGCGCCCCGCGCCCCAAAAGCGCCACCTGCTCGAAACTGGTGGATGGTGTAGGGGGTGATGTCGGAAGAGGAGAGGGGGAGGCGGTGTTTGTGGGATGCGGTATCCCTGTGGGGGTTGCCGCCCCCGCGGTGGGGGAAGTACGGCACCCCATGAGGGGCAGCAACATCCCTAGCGTGAGTATTCCCCTGAAGAGCGCAATCCGCCAGGCAGTCATGAAAAAGGCCAGAGCAATGGAATGAGCAACAAACTGAGGACAAAGGTGAGCACAAAAAGCGGTACACCCAGGCGAGCGTAGTCTTTGAAACGATAATTTCCGGCGGCCATCACCAGGGTGTTGACGGGCGAGGCCACGGGGGTGGCAAAGCCCATCGAGGCGGCGATACCGACAGCCATGAGCATGGGATGCGGCTGAACGTGCAGTGTTTGGGCTGCAGCCAGCGCCAGCGGTGCCATCAGCACTGCGGTGGCGGTATTGGTGAGCACCTGGGTGAGCATTCCGGTGATGAGGAACAAACCGCCCATTACCCACAGCGGTCCCAGCGTTCCCAGCGTGGTGGTGATTCCCGCGGCGACCATCTGTACCAGCCCGACGCGCTCTAAAGCGATGCTCATGGGCAGGATGCCCGCAATCAGGACGATGCTTTTCCAGTCCACGAATTCGTACACTTCTTCGGTTTTGACGCAGCCCGTAAGCACCATGAGCACGGCGGCAAGCAAACTCAACGTGGTCAGAGGCAGAATGTCCAGCGCCATGGCGGCCAGCATGGCGAGCAGGATTGCCCCTGCAATGGCGGCTTTACGCGGTGTGCCAGGGGTGTGCAGGTGTTCAGGCTGACCGATGACGATGAAATCGCGACGCTGCGTGCGCAGGGAGAGGATATCCTCCCAGGCGCCTTGCACCAGTAGCGTATCGCCAAAACGCAGCGGTACGCTCTTGATGGGGAGTGGCTCCTCGAAGATGGG
>DAOTWV010000304.1:0-2167 GCA_034435695.1 Anaerolineales bacterium
GCGGTTTCAGCCAGGGACGCACCTGGTGATACCAGGCCGAGTGAATGATGTCGCTGGCCGCGGCGTAGGTGATGCCCGCGAAGGCCAGGGCACTCACCGCCAGCACAAGCGCCGTCCGCAGAGGGCCGGCCTCAGAGGCGCGCTCCGGCCACACCAGCGCCAGCAGCACCAGCCCCAGGAAGTCGAAATACGTCTCGTACATCACGATGCAGGAGGTGCAAAACCCGCCGGTGAAGGCCACCCACAGGTGCAGCAGGTAGAGCACGCCCAGCAGCAACCCCACGCTCACCGCGCCCCTGCGCCGTGCCGTATCGCGCCACGGTTTCGGCCACAGGAAGAGGGCCGTCAGCGCGCCGAATACAGTCAGGAAATGCAGACGCAAACTCTCCCACAGGTAGAGCCAATACTCCGTCCAGGCCGGTGCGGGTTCCAGGGCGTGCATCGGACGGGCCTCCACCGCCATCCGCCAGGGGGCAAGGAAAGGCGTGAGTGCTTTCGGCAGCCATTGCGCCCAGAGTTTGAGGATGCCCGGCCAGAAAACCAGGTGCAGCCCCAGGGCGGCCAGTCCCGCGGCCCCCAGCGTGTACAGCGCCGCGCGGCGTCCGTGCTGCCACCACACGTACCCGGCCAAAAAGAGCAGCACCGGTGCCATGTTGATGCGCGTCAACAGGATGAGCGCCCCCAGCAAGCCGCTCACCAGCGCCTGCCAGCGCTGCAAATCGGCACGCAGCACGAAAAACAGCAGCCAGGCCAGCAAGGCGGCCACCAGCACCTCCGGCAGCGCCATGCTGTAGAGTTTGATGCTGGCAAGGTTGAGTGCGAAAGCCCACACCGCCCCGGCGGCAGGCCACTCCCCGGCCCAACGGCGCACCGTCAGCCACAACCCCAGCAAGAAAAGCAGCCCCAGGGCGAGGGAAAAATAGCGTCCAACGGCCAGGTCAGGCCCAAACCACTTTTGCACATAGCCCGGAATCAAAAACGAGAGCGGCATGTGGTTGGTCCATGGGGCGTAATCGGCAAAGGGGACTGCACGCCCGGCGGCATACAACCAGCCCTTGTACAGGTACAACCCCTCATCCAGGAAGGAAGTACGATGCAGCGCGCTTTCCAGGGCGCGCCACAGGTACACCGCCCCACCCAACAGGGAAACGACGACAGGGAAGAAAGGCAGCAGATTTTTACGTTTCATACCCCGCGGCGCGCCTCAGGCAGCCATTTCGATGGCGACGCGCTTCAAATCGGCATCTACCATCATGTGGACGAGTTCCTCGAACCCTACTTCGGGTTCCCAGCCCAGTTTTTCGCGCGCCTTGCTGGGGTCGGAGACCAGCAAATCCACTTCAGCCGGCCGGTAGAAACGCGGGTCCTGCACCACGTAATCGCGGTAATCCAGCCCCACATGGCTGAAGGCCACTTCGCACAATTCTCGCACCGAATGGGTGGTGCCGGTGCCAATCACGTAATCATCCGGCTCATCCTGCTGCAGCATCATCCACATCATGCGCACATAGTCGCCGGCATAGCCCCAGTCGCGGCGCGCTTCCAGGTTACCCAGGCGCAATTCGTTTGCCAGCCCCAATTTGATGCGCGCCACGCCGTAAGTGATTTTGCGGGTGACAAACTCCCGGCCGCGGCGCGGACTCTCATGGTTGAACAGGATACCGGAGACGGCATACAAATTGTAGGATTCGCGGTAATTGACGGTAATCCAGTGCCCATAAACCTTTGCCACCCCATAGGGGCTGCGCGGGTAAAAGGGCGTGGTCTCCCTTTGGGGTACCTCGCGCACCTTGCCAAACATCTCGCTGGAGGAGGCCTGGTAGAAGCGCGCCTGCGGCTTGACCATGCGGATGGCCTCCAGGATGCGCGTCACCCCCAGGGCAGTCACCTGCCCGGTGAGCACCGGCTGATTCCACGAGGTCGGAACGAAAGATTGCGCCGCCAGGTTGTACACTTCATCCGGCTGGTACTTTTCCATCACATCCACCAGGGAACTCTGGTCGTGCAAATCTCCCTGGACGATTTCGATGTCATCCTGAATGTGACTGATGCGCTCGAAGGTCACCGTGCTGGTGCGACGCACCATACCAACCACCTGGTACCCTTTTTCCAACAAAAATTCGGCCAGGTACGAACCGTCCTGGCCGGTGATTCCCGTAATCAATGC
>DAOTWV010000305.1:0-13433 GCA_034435695.1 Anaerolineales bacterium
CCGTCAAACGGCTGATTCGGGTGCGCATTGGTACCCTGAAACTCGGCAAACTCAAACCCCGTGAATGGCGCTACCTGACAGAAGCAGAAATTCGCGGCCTCCAGAAGTATGCCAATAAGACACCATCACCACGCAGCAAACGGCGCGGTAGTAAACGCAGGCCTGCGTGAGCCTGACAGTTTTATCAGCAATTCCAAAGATGCGTGGATTCATCCGCAGATTACGCAGTTGGGTAGACCTAGATTCAAAGGCAGGTAGTTATGAATAATAACGAAACCCTATTGCAGAAACAAAATGCACTGAAAAATCAAATATTATCTGGGTCCCAAAATACATTTATAAGGAAACTGCTATTAGGAGTTGGGAAACCAATTCAGCAAATCAGGCGAAAACCCGCCCCTCCCCCTTTTTGGTACTGTGCTTTGATGATTTCTCTTTTGGCGTTGATAGTCGATCTCTTACTGTCTGCCAGATTTGGGGAATTCGAGGTTGAATATCGGCGTTCATTTCTTCCTCTCGAGCTCATGATTACAGCAATGATGTTTTTTATCATTGTAGCGTTGAACATATATCTGGATTACCTACATGATATTTTCAATAAGCGAATTGTAGTAAATTTGTTGGAAATTGATGATTTAATAGACTTGGAGGTTTGGTTCCAAAAGTTGTGGAATAATAATCAGCCTATATTATTTGGGCTAATGGGAGTATTGTTGGGGGCAAGTTATTTTGTTGTTCCAATTGTTGTTCTGCAAATTGCTTCAAAAGCAATAGGCACTATATTTCTTGGGAGTATATTTTTTTTCTTGGGTGGCATAGGATTGTATTATTTTTATGTGATAGCGAATTTGCCTTTACGCCTTAGTAGATATAGTATCAAATTATTCAGACTAGACCCAAGAAATTCTGAGATAATCGAAGATATTTCAAGCATTGTCATGAATTTTATTTATCTAATATCCATATTAATGGCAATTGCGACGATTACTTTGACAATGCTGGGATGGACGAAGTTGCCAGTTTTTACACCCGTTATATTAGGTGTATGGGGACTCATAATAATATTATTCATCATGTATCAACATGCAATGCGTAAGATAATTTCAAAAAATAAATGGAAAACGCTAAATGAAATTCAGTTACAGATTGAACAAATATATGATGAAAGGTCATTAGACGAAAATGATAGATTAGACACAATTACAAATTTAATGAATTTCCACAATCATATAAAAGGTACATCAAATACAGCTTTGGATTTCCGAGCAGGTCTCAACTTTATAAATTCATTACTATTGCCCTTGTTAGCATTTTTTCTGTCTAATTTGAATACAATTATTGAACTGCTATATAGATAGAGACGGTCTACCTAACCCCGCTTGCAGGCGACTGGGGGTACGCAGGTGAAAAAAAATCAGATTTGATCAAGTGATGGAGTATTTAGAAGTTGGGTGACTTGATATCACCCCCAGCGCCTGAAGCCCACGATGGATGGGAACTGCTCGGATGTGCAAATTTGGGCACGCTTTGCCATAGGCTGCGCAGTTACGATGGATGAAGAAAAAAAATCCGTGCAATCTGCGGCTACCATGCGGGCAAATTTGAAATTGCTGCGCTTTCATGGCCGCAGATTCCCAAAAGCAGCGCTCCAAGACCTGCAATACGTGTGTTGCGGGCTTTGTAACGCTCTCCCCTTTGGAGAGAGCAACCCGCTGCATTTTCCTCAACGATACCGGCCTACAACCTGGAAGACGCAGATATCTTCCCCATTGTCACTCTCCCTTCGCCGATGACTGCTTTCAAAAAACTCCGCCGCGAACACATCCTTTTCCTGTGCATTCTGGCATTGGTCGTCGCCACCCGCTTCATCGGGGTGGGGACGCGCACCATGAGTCATGACGAAACGCAGCACACCTACTTCTCCTGGTTGTTCTACAAGGGTTATGGCTACACGCATACCCCGCTGACGCACGGCCCATTGCAGTTCCACCTGCTGGCGCTCAGTTACGGGGTATTTGGCGATACCGATACCGCTGCCCGCGTGCCTTACGCCCTTTTCAGCACGCTCACGGTCGCTGCAGTCTGGCTGTTGCGCCGCCACCTGGGGAAACGCGGTACGCTGTTCGCTGCCGCACTCATGCTCATCTCCCCCTACCTGCTTTATTACGGACGCTATACCCGCAATGAAGCCCTGGTTGGGTTCTTCGCCATCCTCACCTGGTGGAGCATTCTGGAATACCTGGAAACAGGGGAAAAGCGGTACCTGTTCGTGCTCAGCGCCGCTACTGCCTTGCACTTTGCCACAAAAGAGACTTCCTTCATCTACACTGCACAGGCGCTCATCTTCCTGGGAATGCTCTTTTTGTGGAACACCATCCGCCGCCCCTGGGAGGACGAAAATCAGCGCCAGCAGTTCTATCTCACCCTGGGCAGTGCAGCCGTATTCCTGTTGCTGGGCGGCGGTTTCTTCTTGCTTGGCGGCACATCTCCCTTCAGCCTGACACTGCTGGGAATCGCCCTGCTGCTGGGCGGCATGGCTTTCGTCCATGCAGGAAACGACATTGGGTGGGACACGCTGCGCCACGACCGCGCCTTTTCCCTCATCTTGCTGCTGTTTACCCTGGTGCTCCCCCACCTCTCGGCCTTCTTCATCAAAGCCGCGGGGTTCGACCCGATGGATATCTCCCGCGGCGGCATGATTCGCCACACCTTGTTCATCGCCCCGCTCATCCTGCTTGCCGCGCTCATCGGCGGCTGGTGGGATGCCGGCCTGTGGGTGGCCAATGCCGGGCTGTTCTACGGTATCTTTGCCGTATTCTACACCTCCGTGTTCACCTATGGCGCCGGTTTGCTCACCGGCCTGATACAACCCCTCGGATACTGGCTGGCTCAGCAAGGGGTACAGCGCGGCTCTCAGCCCTGGTACTACTACCTCCTGGTACAGGTTCCCATCTATGAATACCTGCCGCTCCTGGCAAGCGCTTTGGGCACCTGGTACATCGCACGGGGGACGGGGTACGAGGTACAGGGTACGGAGTACAGGGTACGGGGTACGGAGTACGATGTACAGGGTACGGGGTACGGAGCACAGGGTACGGAGTACGATGTACATGGTACGGGGTACTTCCCAATCTTCTTCCTCTACTGGAGCATGACATCCCTGCTGGCCTACAGTGTGGCCGGCGAAAAAATGCCCTGGCTCACCTACCACATCACCCTGCCCATGACCCTGCTCGGCGGCTGGGCGCTGGGACGCTTCAGCGAAGGTTTCGATTGGGATGCGCTGCGCCACAAATCCCTCTGGCAGGTCATTCTCCTCCTGCCGCTCTTTGCCCTCAGCGCGGCACTGGCACTCCCTGTATTCTTGCACCTGGGAGAGACGCCTGCCGTCCAGGTGGTGGGGGCGTTCACCTCCGCTCTGTTTGCCGGCATGTGCGCCTGGGCGCTGCTGAAACGCCTGAGCACATGGAGTCCCAGCCAGGTGCTGCATTTGCTCGGTATGAGCTTCTTCGCCCTGCTGGCCCTGCTCACGGCACGTACCGCCTTCACCGCGGCCTACATCAACGCGGAGTATCCCACCGAATTCCTGGTGTACGCCCATTCCGCACCAGCCAACAAACGCCTGTATCACGAACTGCAAGACCTTTCCTACCGCCTCTATGGCGACCTTTCCATTAAAGTAGCCTACGATAACTCCGATGGTAAAGGCGACCCCGGTGCCGCCTGGCCGCTCTCATGGTACCTGCGCAACTTCCCCAACACCCTCGGCTTTGGTCCCGATGCCCCTGCCGACCTGCGCACCTACGATGTCGTTGTCGTCAGCGATAGCAACTGGGCAAACATTGACCCCTTGCTGCGCGGACAATACAACGTTTTCGAGGTCAACCGTATGTGGTGGCCGATGCAGGACTACTTCGACCTGAACTGGGACCGCATACGCAAGGCGCTTGCCAGCCCCGAAATGCGCGCTGCGCTCTTCCAAATCTGGCTGAATCGGAATTACGATGCCTACGGCAAATTGACGGGACAGGAATTGCACCCCCCTGTATGGAATCCCACCCGCAAGATGCGCGTGTACATCCGTAAGGATATCGCCTCCCGCCTGTGGGCGCAGACGAACACCCCCCAGGCGGCTGCCCCTGCCCAGGGGAGCGGCAGCGACTACGAGAGTGGACACATCTCCAATCCCCCCAAAAAAGTGATTACCCATCCCGAAATGCGCAATCCACGCGGGGTAGCCGTTGCACCCGATGGTTCGCTCTACGTTACCGACATCAGCGCCCAGCGCGTCTTCCATTTTGCTTCCAATGGCACCCTGCTGGGAAGTTGGGGCGAATATGGCGCCAGCGAGGCCGAGCCAGCCCCCCCCGGCACGTTCAACGAACCCTGGGGCATCGCCGTTGCCCCCGATGGCAGCGTCTACGTCGCCGATACCTGGAACCACCGCATCCAGAAATTCACCGCCGAGGGACAATTCGTCACCATGTGGGGTGTCTTCGGGCAGGCCGAAACGCCAGATGCCTTCTGGGGGCCGCGCGATGTCGTCGTCGATTCCGAGGGGAACGTCTTTGTCAGCGATACGGGTAACAAACGCATTGTCATTTTCGATTCCAACGGCGCACCGCTTTCACAAACCACCGCTGGCTTCAATGAGCAGGTAGGCATCGCCCTCGATGCCCAGGGGAATCTGTTCGCTGCCGATACCTGGAATCAGCGCATCGTAATGCTCGATACCGCCATGGAAGGCATCTACACTCCGGCCAACGAATGGCCTGTGCAGGGCTGGTACAGCGACTCGCTGGACAACAAGCCCTACATCGCTGTCCTGCCTGACGGGCGCATTGCCGTTACCGACCCGGAGGGCTACCGGGTTCTGCTCTTCACCGCCGATGGACAATTCCAATACACCTGGGGCGATGACCCGGATACCACCGTCGGGCTGGGGCTGCCCATTGGCATCGCGGCCGCTCCGGATGGCGGTCTGTGGGTAGCCGATGCCGCCACCGGGCGCGTGCTGTACTTCACCATCCCGTAGATGTACCACGTACCACGTACCAAGAACCATGACACCTGACACTGCAAAATCCCCCACCTGGCTGCGTTTTCTCTTCGCTCTCATCCTGTTGCTGGCCGTCGCAACACGTTTTTACGATCTGGGCACGCGTGTGATGAGCCACGATGAAAGTCTGCACACCTACTTTTCGTGGAAACTGGCAATCGGCGAAGGCTACCAGCACGACCCGATGATGCACGGGCCGTTCCAGTTCCACGCCGTGGCGTTGAGTTACTTCCTGTTTGGCGATAGCGATACCACGGCGCGCATCCCGGCGGCCCTGTTCAGCATCGCCAGTGTGGCCTTCCTGTGGGCGTACCGGCGCTACCTGGGACGGGCCGGCACGCTGGTTGCGGCCTTTTTGTTCGTCATTTCGCCTTACATGCTGTACTACGGGCGCTATGTGCGCAACGAGGCTTTCGTCGCCTTCTGGGGGCTGGTGACGCTGTGGGCTACCCTGCGCTACCTGGAGAACGGGGAGAAACGTTACCTGCTCATCCTGAGCGCCGTCACTGCCCTGCACCTGGCAACCAAAGAGACCGGCTTCATCTACACCGCCCAGTTGCTCATCTTCCTGGGGCTGCTTTTCCTGGCGCGCGTCTTCAGCAAGGAATGGGAAAGTACGCGACAGCGCACTTTCTTCCTGCTCATGCTGGTAGCCGCGGCTCTGTTCTTCGCCATCACCGCCGGCTTCATGCGCCTGGACACCAGCCTCCCGGTGGGCAACAACACCCTGGCGCAACCTGCGGTTCCAGGAGCCACTCCCGGCGATATCCGCCTGAGCATGCAAATTCCGCCCTTCCTGACCATTGGCGCGCTGCTCATGGGGGTGGTTTCCCTGTTGCTCAGCCTGTACTTCCTGCTCCAGGGGTACGGTCTGGAGCGCCTGCGAACGGAGCGCAGCCTGGATTTGATGGTTTTGCTCCTGACCCTGATTTTGCCCCAACTCGCCCCGCTGCCAGTCAAGTTGATGCACTGGCCTATTCCCGACCAGCCTGGGGCTGTGTACGGCCTGGGATGGACGGACGTGTGGCATTTTGCGGTCTTCATGGTTCCGCTGGCGCTCATCGGCATTGCCGCCGGGGTATGGTGGCTTGGGGAGCGCTGGTGGCAGAGCGCGGCCGCTTTTTACCTGCCCTTCACCCTGCTGTACACCACCTTCTTCACCAACGGCGGCGGCTTCTTCAGCGGCATGGTCGGTTCTCTGGGCTACTGGCTGGCGCAGCAGGGCGTGCAGCGCGGCGGTCAGCCCTGGTACTACTACCTGGTGGTGCAGATTCCGCTCTACGAGTATCTGCCCTTCCTGGCAAGCGCAGTCGGGGTATGGTACATCGTGCGGCGTACGGGGTACGGGGTACAAAGTACGGGGTACGATGTACCAGGTACGGGGTACGGGGTACAAAGTACGGGGTACGGGGTACCTGGTACGACGTACTTTCCCCTGCTGGCCTTCTACTGGAGTGCAACTTCCCTGCTGGCCTACAGCGTGGCCGGCGAAAAGATGCCCTGGCTGACGGTACACATCGCCCTGCCGTTGATTTTGCTGGGCGGCTGGGGGCTGGGAAAACTCATCGAGCGCATCCCTGCTGAGACATGGCGGCGCGCCGAAACCTGGCAGACGCTGGCGCTGGCGTTGGTCTTCATCTTGAGCGCCTTCCGCGCCGTGGGCAGTTTGCTGGGCGACGCGCCCCCCTTCCACGGCAAGGATTTGGCCGCCCTGCAGGCAACTTCCAACTTCATCGTGGCGCTGGCCGCCGCCGGCCTGAGCGCCTGGGGGTTGGCACGCCTGCGCGGGCGCGTGGCGGCCTTCCACAGGGTGAGCGCGGCGGCATTCTTTGCTTTGCTGGCCGCCTTCACCATCCACACGGCCTTCCAGGCCACCTACCAGAACTATGACCAGGCCAACGAGTACCTGGTGTATGCCCACTCGGCACGCGGCGTCAAGGACGTGCTGGCGCGCGTCGAAGACCTTTCCCTGCGCCTGACCGATGGTCTGGATATCGAAGTGGCCTACGACGACGATACCTCCTGGCCGATGACCTGGTACCTGCGCCATTACCGCAAGCAGCGTTTCTACGGTGCGCAGCCCACCAAAGACCTGCGCAGCGCGCCGGTCATCATCGTGGGGGATAACAACTACGGAAAAATCGAGGCCGTGGTACGCAAGGATTACTACCGCTTCGATTACATCCGCATGGTGTGGCCGGAGCAGGATTACTTCAGCCTGAACTGGCAGCGCATTACAGACGCCTTGCGCAATCCGGCCATGCGGCGAGCGTTGTGGGATATCTGGCTCAACCGCGACCACACCCGCTATGCCCAGGTGCTCGGCAAGGACATGAGCCTGGCAAACTGGAATCCCGCCGACCGCATGCGCCTGTACGTCCGCAAGGACGTGGCCGCCCAACTCTGGGAGTACGCCGCCCAGGGGGAGAGCGCGCAAACAGTGGAAGTGGACCCCTACGAGGGGAAACAGGTCACCCTGGAAGCGGCGCGCATCCTTGGGGGCGCGTACCCGCCCCAGGGGGCTTTCGTCTCCCCGCGCGGCATCGCCCTGGCCCCCGATGGTACGCTGTACGTCACCGACACCGAGTCCCATCAGGTCATCCACCTGACAGCGGACGGGGAAATCCTGCAGCGCTGGGGGTCCTTCGGCGATATCGCAAGCGGCGCAGCCCCTGCCGGGACCTTCAACCAGCCGTGGGGGGTGGCCGTTGGGCCGGATGGCAGTGTGTTCGTGGCCGATACCTGGAATCACCGCATTCAGAAATTCACTGCCGACGGGCAATTCCTCACCATGTGGGGCGTCTTCGGGCAGGCCGAAACGCCGGATGCTTTCTGGGGGCCGCGTGACGTGGTCGTGGATGCCCAGGGGCGCGTTTTCGTCAGCGATACGGGCAACAAACGCATCGCGGTTTTCGATGCCGATGGCAATTTCATCACGCAATTCGGCACCTACGGCGTGGATGCCGGCCAGTTCGATGAGCCGGTGGGGCTGGCGCTGGACAGTGTGGGACATGTGTACGTGGCCGATACCTGGAATCAGCGCATGCAGGTCTTCGAAGAAAGTGCGCCCAACACGTTCACGCCATTGGCTGCCTGGGACATGGCGGCCTGGTACGGCCAGTCGCTGGACAACAAGCCCTACGCGGCGGTGCTGGCAAACGGCAACGTGGTGGTCAGCGACCCGGAGGGCTATCGGCTCATCGAGTTCACCCCGCAGGGCAAGGCCGTGCAGGTGTGGGGCGATTTCGGCAACGGAGCAGCGCAATTTGGCCTGCCCATCGGCCTGGCCGCCGCGCCGGATGGCGGCCTGTGGGTGACCGATGCCGCCAACGGACGGGTGATGTTCTTTGCCATGCCGTGAGGCACACAAACACAAATCGCTGAGTAACACGGTTCATACCGTGCGCAGGCGCAGGGAATACCTGCGCCTTTTCATTTTTGGAAATCCCCAATCTAACCAGCGGACAGTTCGCACCACCATCGTGATTCAATCTGCGAATTACCTGGATTACGCCGAGGGAAAATCGGTGTAATCTGCGGCATCTGCAGATAACAAGGATGCAAAGTGTCCGGTCGCAACCCCGATTTTGCTGGACTTTTTCCAAAATTTCGTTACAATCGAAATAGTACTTTTGGGCTACATCACCACGCGGTGCCGAACAACCCGCAATGGGGAGAGACACAACTATGAGTTCAGATAATCCATACATTGCAGGCAACCCGGTAGGGAAAACCCCTGTCTTTGTGGGGCGCGAGGACATTCAGAAGAAAGTTCTCCAGATTTTGCGGCATCCAAATCAAAATGCCATCACGCTCTACGGCCAGCGGCGTATCGGCAAGACTTCTGTGCTGCAATACATGGAAGCCCACCTGGCAGAAAAGGGGGCCTATATTCCCCTGCTTTTCGATTTGCAGGATAAAACCGAAATGCCGCTGCACCTGCTATTGGGGGACCTGGCACGGGAAATCGCTGCCAAGGTTGAGATGCAGCCTCCCACCATCACCGACGATTTCGAGCAAGTCTTCTACCAGCAATGGTTGCCCAGAGCACTGCGAGCATTACCCGAAGAACACAGCCTGGTGCTGCTCTTCGATGAATTCGACGTCCTGGCAGACCCCCAAAGCGAGCGCATCAATCGCAATTTCTTCACCTACTTCCGCAACCTGATGCAGCACAACCCCCAAAAACTGCAATTTGTCTTCGTCATGGGGCGCAACATCAGTGATTTGAGCAATATCGCGCTTTCGATTTTCAAAGGGGTACCCTCGGAACGTGTATCCTTGCTTACCAGAAAAGATACGGAATTCCTCATCCGCATCTCGGAACGCGAAGGCTCACTGGGCTGGAGTGATGAGGCCGTAGCCGCCGTGTGGAATCTGACGCGCGGCCACCCCTTTCTCACGCAGGCATTGTGCTCGCAGGTCTGGGAGGCAGCCTGGGAGACTTTCGACGAAGATGAGATGGAACCCCCCTATCCTGCTGCCACACCAGAACTGGTGCGGCAGAGTGTGGAACCGGCCTTGCGCGCCAGTGAGCAGGCGCTGGTGTGGCTATGGGGTGGGCTAGGTGCGGCAGAGCGCATCGTCACCGCCGCACTGGCGCAGGCCGGTCAGAAAGTCGTCACAGAGGATGAACTCAACCGCATCCTGCAGGAAAGCGGCATCCGCATCATCATCCGGGAACTGCGCGATGCACCTGAATTGCTGGAAGAGTGGGACATTCTTGAAAAAGTAGATAACGGCTACCGCTTCAAGGTTGAGTTGCTGCGCCGCTGGGTAGCCGACAACCAGAAATTGGAACGTGTGCAGCGCGAACTGGATGCTCTCCAGCCCACAGCAGAGAATTTGTACCGGGCGGCCCGCGGCTATTACGAGCGCGATGACCTGCAGCAAACGGAGGACTTGCTTCAACAGGCGCTGGATAACAATCCCAGGCACCAGGCTGCTACTCTTTTGTTGGCCGAAGTATACGAAAAGCAGGGACGCCTGGACGATGCCGCAGACCTTTTGGACGATTGGAGCGCCCTCAACCCCAACATGGTGCGTAAACCATTGACCAGAATTTATTTGAATAAAATCTCCCAGGCGCAAAGTGACCGGGAACGCATCACGCTATACGAAAAAATTCTGCAGGTCAATCCCCAGCACCCCAAAGCCCGGCAAGAAAAGGAACTGTACGATAATTTCCAGTTGGGGAAACAGGCCCTGGCACAAGGCGAATGGCAACGCGCCCGCGATGCGTTGCAAAAGGTCGTCAGTGAGCGCGCTGACTACACCTTCGAGGGAGACATAGCGGTAGCCTTGTTGGACAAAGCCGTGCGTGCATTGAAAAATCCACCGCCGCCATGGAAACAATGGCTGCGTAAAAACTGGGGGTTTCTGGCCGGTGGCCTGGCGGTGATTATAGCCATTGGCATGTTCAGTATTGGTAACGCCCTGGTGGAGAGTGGCAGGCAGGGCGCTGGCCCACTGGCATTTCTGGCTACCCCTACACTCTCCCCAACCCCCAGCCCCACCATCACACCTACACCGACCGCTACAAACACGCCAACCCCGACCCTGACGCCAACGCCAACCGCCAGCCCCACCCTGACGCCTACCCCCACCTTCACCCAGACACCCACGCCCACGCCTACCCCCAAGAGCATTGACACCAGCACGGTTGCTGACCTGCAGGCATTGGCGCAATTAGGCTTCACCAGTATCAACGCCGTGGCGCTCTCGCCCGATGGCAGCCAGTTGGCTGTTGCCAGCGGCAACTACATCCAGATTTTCGATGCGCAAACCAAAGCACAGGTGCGCTTCCTCAGCGGGCATGAGGGGCAGGTCACAAGTGTGGCTTTCTCTCCCGATGGGCACTTCCTGGCATCGGCCGGCAAAGACCGCCTGGTTATCCTGTGGGATATGCGTACCGGCGCCATTCAGCAGACCTTTGAGGGGCATACCAATAGCGTCAACACGGTGGCCTTCTCGCCAGACGGCAACACCCTGGCTTCTGGCGGAGACGACCGGATGGTCATCTTGTGGGACGTGCAAACAGGGCAACTCTCGCAAACCCTCAGTGGACACATCAACGTGGTCAACCAGGTGGCTTTCTCCCCCGGCGGCGATTATCTGGCCTCTGCTTCCAGCGATACCAACGTGATTTTGTGGGATGCGCGCACCGGAGAATTCCTCCACAAACTTTCCAACCATAGCGAACCGGTCACCAGCCTGGCATTTTCCCCTGCTGGCGATATCCTGGTCGCCGGTTCAGAAGATAAAGCCATCATGGTGTGGAAAATCCCCAGCGGTCAGAAAATAACAACCCTCCCGGCAGAACATAGCGATACCATCTACGCCCTGGCTTTTTCTCCCAACGGGCAGGTACTGGCTTCCAGCGGCAAGGACCAGGTGATTGTGCTGTGGGATATGCAAACCTACACCCGACGCGGCAAATTACACGGACATGAGGGAACCATCAATGGCCTGGTATTCGCCCCAGATGGCCAGACACTGTATTCCGGCAGCAGCGACCAGACCGTACGCATCTGGGATACACTTAGCCAACAGGAGACCGCTTCCCTGTTAGGGCATTCTGGCATGGTAACGGGAGTGGCTTTCTCCCACAATGGGCAGTGGCTGGCCTCAGCCTCCTACGACAATACGGTACGCGTGTGGGATGCCCACACCGGCGCGCTGGTGCGCACTTTATCCGGACACGGAAACTGGGTTTCCACGGTGGCATTCTCCCCCGATGACCAACTGCTTGCCAGCGGCTCTTACGACCGCACAATCATCTTGTGGGACACCAACAGTTGGAGTCGTGTGGATACCTTGCGCGGGCACACCGCGTCCATTCAAGACCTGGATTTTTCAGCCGACGGCTCCTTCCTGGTTTCGTCCTCCGCCGACAACACCATCACCTTATGGGATGTGGCCTCTCGACAGGCCCTGTGGACTTCACCAGCGCAACCGAACACAGTGACCAGCGTGGCCTTTTCCCATGACGGGCACACCCTGGCGGCGGCATCCAACGGACAGGTCATCCTGTGGAACATCGGCAACCCAAATAACACCAGCAAACTGCGTACTTTTCTGGTCGGCGATGCCAATCTCACCGACCTGGAATTCTCTCCCGACGACAAGATACTGGCCGCAGCCTCTGAAGACAACACCATCACGCTGTGGAATCCGGAAACACGCGTCAAGATAAACACCCTCTACGGACACCGTGACATCGTCAACCAGGTGGCATTTTCCCCCCATGGAGATGTGCTCGCTTCCGCCTCGGATGACGGCACCGTCATCTTGTGGAGTGTGGACACAGGACAAAAATTACGCACGCTGCAGGGGCACACGGCTTTTGTACGGGCGGTGACTTTCTCGCCCGCAGGGGATATGCTGGCCTCTGGTTCGCGCGATTTCACCGTCATCGTTTGGGGATTCACGAAACCATAAGGAGGGCAAACCATGCCAGATAATCCCTTCATTACCGGAAATCCCGTGCCGGTAACACACTTCATCAACCGTAAGCGGGAACTGCGACGCGTCACAGGACGCATTCGCCGCTACGGGCAATCCAGCGCTATCGTCGGAGAACCGCGCAGCGGGAAGACCTCCCTCCTGGAGTATCTGCAGCACCCTGATATGCGCACCGAACTCTACGAGGGTGCAGATGCCCGGTTATTCTTCCGCTTCTTCGACATGGATGCCCTGCAAGGAGATTTTTCCCAGGCCGATTTCTGGCAGCGCGCCCTCGAACCCCTGGCTTCCGAGGAAAGCCACCTCCCCAGCGGTATGCAAGAGGCATTACGTATCTGCCGGGATAACCGCTATACCACATTCACGCTGGAAAGATTGCTCCAGCACATGCAACAGGCCAATTTGCGGCTGGTACTGCTGATAGACGAATTCGACCGTCTGTTGAGACACGCCTCGCTGAACAATGCCGAATTTTACGGCGGACTGCGTGCCCTGGCAACCCGCAGCGGAGGAGCATTGACTCTGGTGCTGGCCGCCCGACAAAGCATCGCCGCGCTGAATGAGAAAACCCAGCAATTCTCCCGCACCGGGTCACCCTACTTCAACTTTCTGGAAGAGATTCCCGTGCGCCCCTTTGGGCAAAAGAACGCCCAAAGGCTGCTGGCCTGGGCAGGAGACCGCTTTACCCCCAAAGAACGTCAAAACATCCTGTACTACACCGATGGACACCCCTACTACCTGCAAGTAGCCGCTTCCGCTCTGTGGGAGACTTACGAAGACCTGGAAAGCGAAGACAGCGAAGAGGAAAACACACCGGAGAATCGCTGGGCGCTGGCGTTTACCGCGTTTTATCAGCAGGTGTCTCCAACCATAAAAAACACCTGGAAATTCTGGACGCCGGCAATGCGCA
>DAOTWV010000306.1:0-6632 GCA_034435695.1 Anaerolineales bacterium
AACGGCCAGGCCAGCACCGGCCAACTTTTATCCAGAATGCCCAGTCCCAGCCACAATGCACCGCGCCGTGCGGAGGGGTCTGTCAAGGCCAGCAGCGCCAGGGCCACCGGCAGGGCATCGAATTGCCCGTGGCAGGCCGAGACGAAGACGCTCACCGGGTTGAGGGCATACAACAGGCCGGCGCGCCAGGCGCGCGGGTCACCCTTGCGGCGCAGCAGGGACAGAATCCCCAGGGGGATGAGCGCGTCCACCAAAATGGGCAGCAGGCGTACCGCAAAGGGGAACGGTACCCCCGCGGCCGCCGAAAGCCGCGCCGCGGCCAGCATCCACAGCATTTGCAGGGGCAGGTAGGGATGGCGCTTGAAAGTGTCGGGGTGCGTGTACACATCCGCTCCCTGCCCCAGAGTCTGCCCCACCAGACGGAACGACTCGATATCGAAATTGCTTTGCCGTGCCAGCAACGCACTGGGCGTCAGGCGCACCGTCAGGGAGAGCAAAAAGAGGAGCAAAACCGCGTGCCGGGGAGCGCGCAGGTCGGGTTTGCGCCACAGAAGCGCCAGAAAAGCGGCCAGCAGGCCGAGCATCCACACAGCGGAAAGGCTCATCGTTGCACCAGGGGAATGAAGAGTTCATGCAGCGCCGCGCCGACAAAGGGCTGCGGCGGAGAGTACCGCGTGTTCCAGGTCAGTGGAGCAATGGTCACGGTGTAAGATGTCAGATACGAGGCATAGAGGCCTCCGTCCAGCCCCGTCCAGACTTCATGCGCCCAGCCGCCGGGCAGCAGGGGATGTTCTTCGCCCCACGGGCCGCCGGGCGCAGGGCCAAAGCGGAACTTTTCTCCGCTGGCAGCCCCATCACCGGCGCGATTGTAAATCAGGTAAAAGCCGCCGTTGGCCTGCAGCATGGTCGGGCTTTCGGGCATGCCACTGGGCAGGGTCAAGATGCTGCCAAAATCCTGCCAGGGGCCGGTAATGGAAGATGCTGTTGCGAGGCCAATAATGCCGCCATCGGCATCGCGGCCGGTGTAGAGCAGGTAGTACAGCCCGTCCCAGCGGAAGACGTGGGGGTCGCGCATATCCGCCCAGGTATTCTCGCGCCACACTGCGCCGCTATGGGTAGGGGTCAGCACAAAGGAGGTGTCCACCGTCCAGGAGGTCGGGTCAGCCGGGTTGGTGGAAGTCGCCAGGGCGATGCGCTGGGTAAAGGTTTGCTCCACGCTGGTGTAGAACATGTAGTAGGTGCCGTTTTCGGTGTACACGTCCGGCGCCCAGATGATACTCTCGCTCCACGGCAGGGCGGGGCGCTGCGCCAGCACAGGGTCGAGGGTCGTCCAGGCGCACAGGTCATCGGAGACGCCATACGCGAAGTGCGTGTTGTCACTGGTGTCAATCGAGGCCAGGTAGTAACGGTTATTGTAGGTAAAGACGGTATGGTCTTTGAGGCCAAAATCCGCGGGGAACCAGCCCATCGGAGAGCAGGCGCCCGCAGCGGCGGGCGTTTGTGCCTGTGCGGGGAGATGCCACAGGAACATGGCGGCTCCCAGGCAGGCAAGCATCAGCAGCCATTTTTTCATGGGACGAAGTCAATGTAGGTCGGTAACGTGATTTCCAGTTCAGGGCCGGTAGTCAACGGAACGGGATTCCCCAGCGCATCCCAGGCAGCCGTCACACCAGGCGGCAAGAAGATGGTTTGCGGCGTCTCATCCTGCGACCAGAGTACCCAGGTATGCGAACCATCGGGGTGCAGCAGGTCATACCCATCCACGCCCGGCAAACTTTGCACCGCTCCCGTCATGCGGGCATCGGCCAGTTTCGTTATCAGGTACCGGAAGGCGCGGTAGGCCGGTTTAGGATTGGAGAAATCCGCGCCCACCAAACCAGCATAACGCCAGCCCTTGCCCTCGAAATCGTACCAGATGGTGCCCTGCACCCCCAGCGCCCAATTACGCAGGAAACCGCGCACCACATAGGCAGACTGCGCCTGGAAGAAGGCATCTCCCGGCGGCTGACAGTCACGCGTATTCCACTCGGCGCAAATCAAGGAGGTTTCGGTGTGGAAGATGGGTTTCTCCACCCCGTAGCGGGACATGACCTCCCGCAGGTAGGAAATTTTGCCCGCCACCACCCCGCCGCGGGTCTCCCAGCCCGGAAATTGGGCATCCAGCACCAAAGACCCCTGAGCAAAGGGCGGGTAGCCGTGGAAGTTGACGATATCCAGGTACTCCCCGCCGCCGTTGCGCAGGATGCCTTCGAAAAAGAGCGTTGGGCGGCAGTCGCCATCTTCCGGCGGGTTGGTGGGGTCGCAATTCATCAGCAGGCCGCCGTTGAGTACCTGTGCCTGGGGGTCAGCGGCCTTGATGGCCGGGTAGACGGCCTTGAGCATCTCGGCGTAGTAACCGCCGCCGTAGTACGGGTCGGTTTTGTCACCCCAGCAGCCGAAGACGCTGTCGGCGCGCACCAGGGAGGGGTCTACGTCCGGTTCGTTGCCCAGCTCCCAGTAGCGCACGTTGTAAGGCGGCTGGCTGTAGCGTTGCACCAATTGCGCCATGAATTCGGCGAAGGCCGGCAACTTCTCCGCCGCGACCGGGCCGCAGGTGTGCCCATAGACTTTTTGCGCCCACAGAGGCGCACCGCGTACCGTCAGGATGACCTCGATACCGTTGGCCGCCAGTTCTTGCAAGACGGCATCCGTGCGATAGAGCACATCCCAGTTGTAGGTGCCCTCGATGGGTTCGATGGCATCCCAGGAGACGCCGGCGTAGCGCACCAGCCGGGCATTGGAATCAAGCAGCAGGTGCATGACGCGTTCATCGTACAGGCGGTGCGGCTCCACCCCAAAGAGGGGCATCGGCAAGAATGGCGTGGGGGTGGGGGAAGGTTGCAGGGTAGGCGAGGGAAGCGGGGAAGATGTGGGGGTAGGCGTCACATCCAGAGAAACCGCGCCCACCGTGGGGGTAGATGTGCTCCCCTGGGGGGGCAGACTCCCTTTCGGGGTGGATACCGTTCCCAGAGAGGGCGCGCCCCCCCAGGCACATCCCGTCAAGAGAAGCACAAAAACAACGGCAACCAGCCGGAAGGAAATTTCCGGGCGGTTGCCGTTGGCATCAATGCAGTTCCGCGTCATGCACGTTCCTCGTCAGGGCAGTTCGATGTACACCGGACTGTTGATTTGCAGGGTGGAGGTCACGGTCAGACTGTTGCCCACTTTGTCGTAGACCGCGGTGTAGCCGGCGGGCGTAGTCATGGTGTGCGTCAGCGTATCGGAAGACCAGACCACCCAGACGGTTTTATCGGACTTCTGGAAGGCGTAAGCGCGCAGTGCGGGGTCCAGGCCGGCAGGCTGACCGGTGTATTGGGCTTCGAACAATTCGGCAGTGATGAATTTGTAGGCATCGTAGGCCTGCGTGGGGGTGCTGGTGCCCTCAATCAGGCCGCCGTTGCGCCATCCGCCGCCATCCAGGGTGTACCAGATGCTGCCCATGAAGTCGCTGGCCAGGGCACGCGTGTAAAGCCACACCACGTAATCGGATTTGGCGGTCTCGTAAGCCGCGTTGGGCGGGTTACAGTCTGTGGTGTTCCACTCCGGGCACAACAGCGCGCCTTCGGTGTGCAGCAGGGGTTTGTCCACGCCATATTGCTGCATCAGTTCGCGCAGGTAGGCGGCCTTGCCCAGCACCACTCCGCCGCGCTGGTTCCAGGCCTGGTATATTTCATCCTGGATGTAACCACCGCCAAAGGGCGGGTAGCCGTGAAAACTGACGATATCGAAGTAATCGCCGCCGCCATTGCGCAGAATGCCCTCAAAGAATTTGGGCGGCACTTTTTTGCTATCCGGCGTACAATCCGGGTCGGCGGGGTCGCAATCCAGCAGCAGGCCGCCAATCAGCACCTGTGCCTGAGGGTCGGCGGCCTTGATGGCAGGGTACACCACCTTGAGCATTTCGGCATAGTAGCCGCCGCCATAGTACGGGTCGCTGGCATCGCCCCAGCAGCCCATGATGCCCGAATCCTTGAAGGGAACGATGCCGGGGTCGATATCGGGTTCGTTGCCCAGTTCCCAGTAGTGCACGTTGTAGGGCGGCTGGCTGTAACGCGTCACCACCGCCTGCATGAAGGCGGCGAAATCGGCCAGGTGTTCCTGGGTGACGCTGCTGCAATACACATTGGGCACGGATTGCGCCCACAGCGGGGTAGAACGCACGGTCGCGATGGCGTACATGTGGTTGGCGGCGATGTTGCGCAGGCTGCTTTCGGGTACGCTGCTCCAATCGTAGGTGTGCTGACCATTGACGGGGGCATTGGGTTCGATTTTGTGCCAGTAGAAGGCCGGAATGCGAATCCAGGAGACGCGCGCGTCCACCGCCAGTTGAATCAGGGTCGGGTCATCGAAGGTGACGGTCTCCGCGCCGAAGACGGTGGGCGGCAGAGGAAAATCGCGCATCACCAGGGGCAGGTACACGGTGGAAGCGACGGTTTCAGCAGCATGGGAGAGACGGGTAAAGGGCATCACCGCGCTTGTCAGCAAAAAAAGGGTGAGAAACACTACGGATAAAGTTTTCTTGTTCATATACGGGTAAACTCCTGTATTGCAAAAAATGCCCGGTGGGCAATCACAGGGCACAATCATACCAGAAAAGCGGGTTCACATGCGACGGCGCGCGGATGCCAGCAAAAAATCCACCAGGGCATACTGCAAGGGGCCGCTCACCCAACTGAGGAGGTAGGTAAATTTGCTCTCGGTACCCGGCAAAATCAGATAGCGGCCGCGGGCAACAGCGCGCAACGTGGCCTCGGCTACCTGTTCAGGGGAAAGCAAGCCGGCAGTGGCAGCCAGGGCTTTGGTTTCCGGGGGTTTGTAGGGTTCTTCGGCAGCCAGTTGAGGCGTATCCGTATCCGGGGGAAGCACCAGAGAAACGCGAATGCCGCGCGGCTTCAATTCTGCACGCAAGACATCCGTCAGGCCGGTGACAGCGAACTTCGAGGCGCCATAGGCTGCATACCCAAATACGCCAATGATGCCAGCCAGGGAGGAAATGTTCACGATGTGCCCACTGCCTCGTGTCAACATGTGGGGCAAGAGCGCCTGAATGACATGCAGCGTGCCAAAATAATTGACTTCCATCATCGTGCGGTACACTTCAAGGGGCAGTTCGTGGGCATAGCCAGGACGCGCCACTCCGGCAGAGTTAATGAGCAAATCCGGGGTGCCGGTGGCCGCCTGCATGCGTTCCACAGCCTGTTGCACGTCCTGTGGGTTGGTGACATCCGCCCGCAAATACCCACATGCATCGGCCACGTCCGGCGAGGAGGCCACTTCGCGCACCTGCTGTAACGCGTTTGCAAGCGCATCTTCACGACGCGCCAGCAACCACACATTCGCCCCATGGGCAGCCAACATACGCGCCAGTGCCAACCCAATGCCGCTGGAACCGCCAGTAATCAAAGCCGTTTGCCCTTGAAATTTTCGCATCTTACGCTATACTCCTGAGAGAGATATTGTAGAAAGGACACAAACAGGATGTCATACACATACACTTACCCCCGCCCTGCACTGACTGTAGATGTGGTCATTTTTACCTTGAAAGAGGAAAAACTATCTGTACTGCTCATCGAACGGGCACAAGACCCCTATGCGGGCATGTGGGCATTACCGGGTGGCTTCGTGCAGGTAGACGAAAGCCTGGAAGAGGCGGCATTACGCGAACTCAAGGAAGAAACCGGCCTGGAAGGGGAGTTTTACCTGGAACAGTTATACACCTACGGCGACCCGGCCCGCGACCCACGGGAACGCGTGGTCACCGTAGCCTACTTCGCTCTCATTCCCAGCGACAGGCCAATACACGATAGCCCGTCCAGCGACGCAGCAGCGGCGCGCTGGTTCCCTGTGGATTCCCTTCCTTCTCTGGCTTTCGACCACGGGGAAATCGTCCACTACGCCCTGCGACGCCTGCGCTACAAACTGGAATACACGGCGGTGGGGTTTGAACTTTTACCCGAATCGTTCACCCTTAGCGAGTTGCAGCGCACCTATGAAATCATCCTGGGAGAAAAACTGGACAAGCGGAATTTCCGCAGGCGCATCCTGCAAGCAAACATCATCGAAGAGACCGGGAAATTGCGCACAGGCAGCGGGCGGCCTGCGAGGTTGTATCGCTACCGTAAAGACGCGATTGCGGAAATCAAGACTCGCCGTTTGTTTCCATGACGCGCAAAGACGGACGCCTGTGTCCGCCTTCGCTACCAAAACCCCGCCATGCCGTGTGTCCACTCAGGTCTGAACCTGCTTGCGCAGGGTGGGTACCTTCCCGGAAGTTTCGCCTTGGCTCCAGCCTATCGCGTCCCTTACGTAAGTCGGCACCCGCTCTAAAGAGTGTTGGCTCAGCGCCTATAAGAGTGGCATCACGAACACAGCAGGGTGCCATACTTATACCATAAAATCACGCCCCTGAGTAGAGAGCCAGCAATTGGGAGTACTAAAACGTTGTTGGTGAATCGCAGTATGGCCTGGCACAACGGAACGCAGATACCGCAGATTTGACGCTGATTCTCGCAGATACGGCCAACGAAGCGGCAAAAACCAACACAGCCAGCGGATATCAGCGGCACCAGCGTTATCAGCGTTCTACTGACCAA
>DAOTWV010000307.1:0-5823 GCA_034435695.1 Anaerolineales bacterium
GGTGCGCTATCCTGCCGGAGAATCGGGACGCGGATGGCGCGGATTTACGCGGATGTTCGGTTGTTTTCGTTTAATTGGACATCTGTAGGGCAACTGCTCGTCCGTTGCCCACGGACAAGCGTCAAGCGCATGTCCTACCGTAGGGCAACTGCTTGTCAGTTGCCCAAAGCGGCGTCAAGCCGCCGCAATCCAAAGCGTCGAGCCGCCGTAAGCCAAACACAAACGCTGGCCGAGTAGTTCCGAAGGGACGTATCGAGACCAGGCTGCCACTGGGGACAAGCGTCAAGCGCATGTCCTACAGCGCCCTAAAGCGGCGTCAAGCCGCCGCAAGCCAAAGCGTCGTGCCGCCGTAAGCCAAAGCGTCGTGCCGCCGTAAGCCAAACGCAAACGCTGGTCGAGTAGTCCCGAAGGGACGTATCGAGACCAGGCTGCCACCACGGACAAGCGGCAAGCGTATGTCCTACAGCGGCGTTGCGTTACCGCAGGAAATCGCGCAGGTGGCGGCTGCGGGTGGGGTGGCGCAGTTTGCGCAGCGCCTTCGACTCAATCTGTCGGATGCGCTCGCGGGTGACGTTGAAGTACTGCCCCACTTCTTCCAGCGTGTGGTCTTTGCCGTCAATCAGGCCGAAGCGCAGTTCCAGCACCTGCCGCTCGCGCTCGGTGAGCACGGCCAGGGCGTTCTTGACCTGCTCGCGCAGCATCTCACGGGCCGCAGCGTCCATCGGGGCGATGGCATCGTCGTCCTCGATGAAATCCCCCAGACGGCTGTTTTCCTCGTTGCCTACCGGCGTATCCAGCGAAACGGGGTCTTCGGCAGCCCGCAAAATGCGCATGACCTTCTGCGCGGCGCGCCGCCACCTGCGTGAGACATCCGGCGGCAGGGGACGCCCTTCTTTCTGGCACAGCAAAATGGTCTCGACATCCTCCTGGGGCAGGAAACCAGCCTGCAGGGCCAGGTCTTCGACGGTGGGTTCACGCCCCAGTTTCTGGGTCAGGACGCGCCGTTCGCGCAGCAGGCGGTTCACGGTATCGAAGATGTGGACGGGGATGCGGATGGTGCGCGCCTGGTCGGCAATCGAGCGGCTGATGGACTGGCGAATCCACCAGGTGGCATAGGTGCTGAATTTGTAGCCGCGCGTCGGGTCGAATTTCGAAACGGCGCGCAGCAACCCCAGGTTGCCCTCTTGAATCAAATCCAGGAAGGAGGTGCCGCGCCCCATGTACCGCTTGGCCACACTAACCACCAGCCGCAGGTTGGCACGCACGATTTCCCTGCGGGCATTGAGGGCGCGTTCCTTGACGGCGTACAATTCCAGGTCGAGGCGTTCTTCTTCAGGCAGGTAGCGCTTCAGGGTACGCAGGGTAGGCAGGTCGGTGTGGCGCTCCAGGTAGGTATCCAGGCGACTGGCAGCCTCATGAGGCAACAAGTACAGCACAACGAAGACATTGAAAGCATTCCGGGCAACGTCATCCCAATACCGGTCGCGCCCCCACTGACCATTGTCCAGATAGGTGCGCAGGGGAGATTTCTCCATCGGCGTCCAGGTTTCTTGCAACGCCTGGGCTTCGGAAAGTACGGCTTTCAAATCGGGAGCGGTGGTCTGGATACGCGCCGTATCTTCGACCACGCGCTGCCAGGAGACACGCAACTCATCCAGCAGGATGTGATACACAGCCGTACTGGTCTCGGCACGTTCACGCGTACTGATTGCCCGCCGGTCAGCCTCCAACTGGGTAGAGAGCCAGAATTCCTGGTCGGCTGTCAGCAATTCGATATCCCCAATCTCTTTCAGATACAGGCGCACCGGGTCATCTGAGAGTTCATAGGTGGAAATCGAAGGTACATCGTCTTGTTCATTGTTGGCATCAAAAAAGTCCACGCTCATCGGCTCCCCATCCATTTCATCCTCGAGTACAAAAATTTCGTCATCGTCCACAAAAGCCTCATCTGGTTCATTCCAGAGGGCATTGTCCTCCTCAGGGGTATCGGGAGAGGGCAAGGCAGGGTCATCCGCCATCGCATACACCTCCTCATGCCGATTGACCGGGCAAGGCCACGCCGGCGTAATGCTGTGTTGCACGGTCCAGACGCTGTAGAGTGCGGGTATATTCGCTCACCATGCGGGCATATTCTGCTACCCGCGCAGCATCATTCTGGTCAGCCTCCTCCAGCAAGAAGCGAATCTGAGAGATGCGCGTTTCCAGGTCCTGGCGACGCATGCGTATCACGGTACGTACCACATCTTCCAGCAATTGCTCCTCAGGAACGTTGAGGTCATGCACACGCTTGCTTCGTTCCAGCAAGTCTTCCAGCACATCGTGCAGCGATTCCGGGGCGTTATCCAGTAAATAGGTGGTGGGTTCGACAGTGTCCTGGTCGAGGGCCTGGGAAAGCAGGCGGAAGACGGCCTGATGGGCGGCATTGTGGAAATCCTCCACACACAAGCGCCCCAGGGCCTGTGCCTGCAAAGCGCGGTCAACCCGGTAGAGCAGTTCGTCGTGCCGCAGCAGGATACCCAGCACATGTGCGGATTGCAAATCCAGCGTCTGAGGGAGAATGGGAGAGGCGACCGCGCCAGCCACGGGGGACGCCGTTTCTTCGGGAGGCTGCACCTCCTTCGGAGGGCGGCGACGCCGGGGTTTACGCGGGGGGCGCAACCCGATGAGGGCGCGCTCATCTACCTGGAGCAGACGTGCCAGTTGCTGGCGGTAAGTCTCTCGCTCAATGGGATTGGGGATGTCCTGGATGAGCGGCAGCACCCGGTTGGCAATCTCCACTTTGACCTTGGGGTCTTGCAAATCGCGCCCTTCCGCCAGGGTTTGCATGACATGCACCACGATGGGGCGCGCGGCCTGGATGAGGGCAGCCCATTCCTGCGGGTTGCGGGCGACGATTTCGTCGGGGTCAAGGCCATCAGGGAGGGTAGCCACGCGGATATCGGCTTGCAAGCGGGCCTCATGCCGCAACAGGCCGCGGGCATCGAACACCGGGTCATCGGTGCGTTCCATGGCCTGCCGCGCCACCTGCAAGCCGCGCAGGGTGGCTTTGTCGCCGGCGGCATCCGGGTCAAGCGCCAGCACGATGCGACGGGTAAGCCGCTTGAGGGCATAGAGGTGCTGTTCGGTCAGGGCGGTGCCCATAGGAGAGACCACGTTCTCGAACCCGGCTTGATGTACGGCGATGACATCCAGGTACCCTTCTACGATGACGGCCTGTTCCTGGCGACGAATGGCTTTGCGCGCCAGGTGTAACCCGTAGAGCAGGCTGCTTTTGTCGAATAATTCGGTTTGCGGTGAGTTGAGAAATTTGGGGAAGTCATCCGGGTTGAGGATGCGCGCTCCAAACCCGGCCATGCGTCCGCGCGCATCACGGATGGGGATGGTGATGCGATTGCGGAAGCGGTCATAGGTGCGCCCATCGTCACGCTGCGTAACCATGCCGGCTGCAATCAGTTCGGCATGGGTGTAGCCGCGTCCCAGCAAGTGCCGCTTGGTGACTTCCCAACCATCAGGGGCGTAGCCCAGGCCAAAGCGTTCGATGGTTTCGCGGCTCAGGTTGCGTTTTTCTTGCAGATAGCGCAAGGCCTGTGCGCCATCCGGGGTATGGAACAGGTGATGCTGGTAGAAGCGTGCGGCATCTTCCAGCAGGGCGCGCAGGCGTTCATGTTCCTCTTCGCGATGCTCGTCCTGGGGGGTGCGGGGACGCAGTTCGACACCCGCGCGTTCTGCCAGGTGCTCCAGGGCTTCTTTGAAATCCCAGCCCTCTTTTTTCATCACGAATTTGAAGATATCCCCCCCTTCGTTGCACTGTCCAAAGCAGCGCCATGTGCCCGATTCAGGGAAGACGACGAAAGCAGGCGTGCGCGTATTTTCGTGAAACGGACAGAAGCCGATGTAGTTCTTCCCCGAACGGCGCAACTGTACCGTTTCCGAAACCAGGTCTACGATGTCAATACGGACTTTAATTTCTTCGATAGAGGACATACGGAGCGCACCCGGCTCATCAGCCTGTTCAGACAAAAAGGATTATACCATCCGCATTCTGGTATAATTGCGCCGCCATGAAATCAGAGTTGAAATATCACATTTGGACGGAAGGCTGTCAGATGAACGTGGCCGATTCGCGGCGGGTGGCCTCGGCGCTGGAGCGTCTGGGCTATCACCACGCGCCGCGCCCGGATGAGGCCGATGTCATCGTGCTCAACACCTGTGTGGTGCGGCAGAGCGCCGAAGACAAGGCCGTTGGCCGCCTGAACAGCCTGAAACCCCTCAAAAAACGCAACCCCAACCTGGTCATCAACCTGATGGGCTGCCTGGTGGGCGTCAAGGGACACGATAAACTGCGCAAACGCTTTCCTTTCGTGGATGTGTTTTCGCCGCCATCGGACCCCGGCCCGCTGATTGCGCACCTCACCCAGGGCGAAGTCCGCTCTCTGGAAACGGAAGCCACCCAAAAGCGGTTCGCCCTGATGGATGGGGAACTGGTGCTGCCCGTCGAGGAGCGCGGCAACCTGGTATCGGCCTTCATCCCGGTGGTGTACGGCTGTTCGCACGCCTGCACCTATTGCATCATCCCCTACAAACGCGGCATCGAGCGCAGCCGCCCGGTGGGTGAAATCATCGCCGAGGCGCACGCGCTGGCGCGTCAGGGGGTGCGGGAAATCACCCTCCTGGGGCAAATCGTAGACCGCTATGGCAAAGACATCCCCGACGGCCCGAAATTGTGGGACCTGCTGCGCATCCTGCACGACGAGGTGGAGGGCATCGCGCGCATCCGCTTTTTGACCTCGCATCCCAACTGGATGACGGATGAATTGCTGGATGCTGTGGCTGAGTTGCCGCGCGTCATGCCGCACATCGAAGTGCCCATTCAGGCCGGTAACGATGAGGTGCTGGCAAATATGCGGCGCGAATACACCGCCGAGGACTATCGCCGCCTGGTACACAAAATTCGAGCGCGCATCCCCGGAGCGTCCATTGCCACCGATATCATCGTCGGCTTCCCCGGCGAAACGGAAGCGCAATTCCAGGATACCTACGACTTGCTGGCCGAACTCAAACTGGATGTGGCGCACCTGGCGCGCTATTCGCCGCGCGCCGGCACCGTCTCCGCCCGCCGCATGCCGGATGACGTGCCCGATGAGGAGAAGTGGCGCCGCTTCCGCCTGCTGGAGGAGTTGCAGGAAGGCATTTCGGCGGAAATCAACGCCCGGTATCTGGGCGAACAGGTGGAAGTGCTCTTCGAGGAGAAGGTCAAAGGCCGCTGGCGAGGACGCACGCCTACGAACAAACTGGTCTTCGTAGAAAGTGAAGAAGACCTGCGCGGTCAAATCCGTACCGTCACCATCACGTGGACGGGACCGTGGTCCATGCAGGGGGCGCTGCCTGTTCAACGCCCGCAAACGGGCATTCCCCTGCCCCTGAGCAACGCCTGATTTGTGTACAGCGCCCGCATGCCGGGCGCTGTTTGTTTGCCCTCGCCCCCAGCCCCCTACCCTGGCCCTCTCCCCATCGGGAGAAGGTTTGGGAGGGGGAGATTCCCCTCGCCCCCGGCCATCACCCACCAGGGTGCTCTCCCACCCTCACCCCCGGCCCCTCTCCCAAAGGGAGAGGGGAGCGGAAGCGGAAGAGTCGACCCCCTACCCTGGCCCTCTCCCCATCGGGAGAAGGTTTGGGAGGGGGAGATTCCCCTCGCCCCCGGCCATCGCGAAGCACACCCACCAGGGTGCTCTCCCACGGGAAGAGGGCAGAGAGGACGGAAAAGGGAAAGGCGCGAGAAGGCAAGAGAGATAGCCCGCAGGGCTTTTTCGCCCTGAGGCAGGG
>DAOTWV010000308.1:0-4769 GCA_034435695.1 Anaerolineales bacterium
ATTCATCTGCCGCCTTGTGTGTCCCCCAGACGAAAAAGGCGGTTTCCCGGTGGGGAAACCGCCTTTCCTGGGTGCGTAGTGCTATCAGGCCTCGCGGAACTCGCCTTCTACTACTTCGCCCTCGTCGCTGGGACCTTGCCCATTACCGCCCGTCGGCCCTGCGGCCTGGGGACCGGCAGCACCGGCAGCCTGCTGTTGGGCGTACAACTGCTGGCTGAGGGCGTGCAGGGCGTTTTGCAGCGCCTCGCTCTGCTGTTTGATGGCGCTTATGTCCTCGCCCTTGATGGTTTCGCGCAACTGGCTGATTTTGGCTTCGATGTCCTTGCGCTCGCTTGCGTTGACCTTGTCGCCCAGGTCGCGCAAGACCTTTTCTGTCTGGTAAATCAGGCTGTCAGCGTTGTTGCGGGCTTCCACCAGTTCCTTGCGGCGGCGGTCTTCGGCCTCGTGTTCGCGGGCCTCGCGCATCATGCGTTCGATGTCGTTGTCGCTGAGGTTGGTCGAGGCCGTGATGGTGACCTTTTGCTCTTTGCCGGTGGCGCGGTCTTTGGCAGTGACGTTGAGAATGCCGTTGGCGTCGATATCGAAAGTGACCTCGATTTGCGGGACGCCGCGCGGCGCCGGGGGGATGCCGTCCAGGCGGAAGCGCCCCAGACTCATGTTGTCCTCTGCCATTGGACGCTCACCCTGCAACACGTGAATGTCCACGGCCGTCTGATTGTCGGTAGCGGTCGAGAAGACCTCGGTTTTCTTCACCGGAATGGTGGTGTTGCGCGGAATGAGCACTGTCATCAACTTCCCTTCGGTTTCGACGCCCAGGGAAAGCGGGGTGACATCCAGCAGCAGCACATCCTTCACTTCGCCGCCCAGCACACCGCCTTGAATGGCAGCGCCCACGGCAACCACTTCATCGGGGTTCACCCCTTTGTGGGGTTCCTTGCCCGTCAGAGAGCGCACCAGTTCCTGCACCATCGGCATACGGGTCGCGCCGCCCACCAGCACTATCTCGTCAATTTGCGAAGCGTTCAGGCCGGCATCGCGCAGGGCTGCGTTGAAAGGCTTGCGCAGGCGTTCCACCAGGTCTTCGGTCAATTGCTCGAATTTGGCGCGGCTCAGGCGCATTTGCAGGTGCTTGGGGCCGCTGGCATCCGCTGTAATGTAGGGCAGGTTGATTTCCGTCTCCGACATGGTGGAAAGTTCCACCTTGGCTTTTTCGGCTGCCTCGCGCAGACGCTGGAGCGCCTGACGGTCTTGCCGCAGGTCAATGCCCTGTTCCTTCTTGAATTCATCGGCCAGGTAGTTGACGATGCGTTCATCCCAGTTGTCGCCGCCCAGATGCGTATCGCCATTGGTGGATTTCACCTCGATGACGCCTTCGCCGACTTCCAGGATGCTGACATCGAACGTACCGCCGCCCAGGTCGAAGACCAGGATGGTCTCGTTGCTCTTCTTATCCAGCCCGTAGGCCAGCGCGGCCGCGGTAGGCTCGTTGATGATGCGCAGCACCTCCAGGCCGGCAATCTTGCCGGCGTCCTTGGTGGCCTGGCGCTGACTGTCGTTGAAGTAAGCCGGCACAGTGATGACGGCTTTGGTGACGGGTTCGCCCAGATAGGCCTCGGCATCCGCCTTGAGTTTGGCCAAAATCATGGCCGAAATTTCCTGCGGGCTGTAATCACGTCCGGTTTGTGGAATGTGCACACGGGCATCGCCAGTCGGCCCTTCGATGACTTTGTAGGGCACCAGGCCGCGCTCGTAATCCACCTCGGCATACCGGCGTCCCATGAAACGCTTGATGGAAAAGATAGTATTTTCCGGGTTGATGACGGCCTGTCGTTTGGCCGTTTGCCCAACGAGACGTTCTCCCTTGTTGTTGAATGCCACGACCGAGGGGCACAACCGCGAACCTTCTGCCGTGGTAATCACGGTCGGGTCGCCGCCTTCCATGACGGCCACCACGCTGTTGGTTGTCCCCAGGTCGATACCGATAATCTTCGACATAGTTGCTCCTCCTGCACGTGTGATGAGTGCTTTTCCAGACGCGGCTGCGCCCGGTGTTTTCTGTTTTCAGTAGGGTTGCATTATGCTCCGCAACTTGGTACTAGCATACCGGCTTTTTGCAATTTTTCTGTTAACTTTGTGTTGGAAATCTATCAGCAGAGTCGGAAGCCGCACTGATGGTACAATCGCGGCGTGAACCGTTTTTTGAAATTTTCTCTGGTCTGGAAGGCATTCTGGCAATTGGGCTTTCGACAAAGCGCCTGGTACGCCTGGTATCAGGTATTACTGCGTTCTGGCTATCTGCGCCGGGTGACGGCTTCGCCTCCCGCAGCGGCGGCGTTTTCGCCTGACTGGGAGGCGTTCCGCCTTCCCGATACGGAAAAGGTGCGCGGCATCCTCGGCCCGCAAGGACTGCAACGGGCGCTGATTCTTGCAGAGGAAATCGTTGCCGGAAAGGTGCGCCTGTTTGGCGGCCCGCCGGTTACCCTGGATTTCAGCCTGCCCTCCGATGTGCCGCACTGGACGCAGTGTGATACCGCGGACATCCTGCAGCGCAAGAATTTGCCCGATGTCAAATACCTGTGGGAGCCGGCGCGCTTTGGATGGGTTTTCACGCTTGGCAGAGCCTACCTGCTGACGGAGAACCCCGTCTACGCGCGTGCCTTCTGGGAATTTACCGAGGCTTTTTGGTGCTTCAACCTGCCCTACCGCGGCCCCAACTGGGAATCCGGGCAGGAAGTGGCCTTACGCTTGATGTCACTGGCCTGGGGAGGGGCGGTTTTTGCCAGCGCACCGGAATCCACGCCGCAGCGCATGGCGCGCCTCACCGCTTCCCTGCTTGCCCATGCGGTACGCATTCCCCCTACGCTGCCCTACGCTCGCGCCCAGAACAACAACCACCTGCTGAGCGAGGCTGTCGGGTTGCTGACGGCTGCCCGATTGTTTCCCACACACCCACAGGCTTCCCGCTGGCGTGCTCTGGGAATGCGCTGGTGGCGCTGGGGACTGCGTCATCAGATTTTCGCTGATGGCGAATACACCCAGCACAGCACCAATTACCACCGCTTGATGCTGCAACTCGCTCTCTGGGTTACATGGCTGATGCCTGAGGCCACGGATGCCGCAGGTCGGCAGGCGTTGGGACGCGCCACCCGCTGGCTGCTCTCCCTGTGTGATGTGCAAAGCGGGGGGGTGCCCAACCTGGGGCCAAATGACGGAGCATACATTTTCCCTTTGAGCGTCTTGCCGTTTGAAGACTACCGTCCTGTCTTGCAGGCCGCGGCGCGGGCTTTCCTGGGAGAAAACCCCTTCCCGCCGGGGAGGTGGGATGAGATGTCGGCATGGTTTGCCCTGCCCCCGCAATCTGACGTGTCGCATGGGGGAGCGGAGCCATCAGGAAAGGCAGGCTACCTGCGCGCCGTGCCCCTGCGTTCACGTCCAGGCCACGCCGACCAGTTACACTTCGACCTGCACCATGCTGGCCGCTACTTGCTTCTGGATGCCGGCACATACCTGTACAATGCACCGCCTCCGTGGGACAATGCCCTTACGCATGCCGCTGTGCACAACACCGTTACCGTAGATGCCCGTGACCAGATGCTGCGCGCCGGACGTTTTCTGTACCTGGATTGGGCGCAAGGCAGAATTATCGAACAGCGGCAGGCACCCACTGGTGATTGGGAACACATCACTGCCGGCCATGATGGGTATCGGCGGCTGGGCATTTTTCACCAGCGTACGGTGACTGTTCCTGACCCTGGCCGCTGGGTGATAGAAGACCGTCTCATCGGTGCTGATGCTGTCTCGCATGCTTTCCGTTTACACTGGCTTGTAGCGGATGGAGACTGGCGGATAGATGATGGGCAACACCCTGCGGGCGATGGCTGGCTATCCCCAGATGGCGGGCAAGACTCTGCCGTTGCAACGTGTGTCTTCACCGTGCATCTGCCAGAGGATGGCCCTTTTTTGCGCCTTGTTCTGCGCGCATTCGTTCCGGCGCTGGATGCCTCTGCCCGCTCGCCCCTCGTCACCCTGGCGCGTGCCGGAGAACTCCTGTACGGAACGGGGCGTATTCCTCCTGTCCGCGGCTGGTATTCCCCAACCTATGGGGTGAAACTGCCTGCGCTATCCCTGGCGTTGAAGGTGTGGAGCGCGCCTCCGGTGCGTTTTGTAACGGAAATAACCGTCCATGACCAACCACCGCAGGATGCAGATAGAATCTGACTTGAACTGCGGCTGAGAAGTCGAGTAGGCCAGACATTCCCGTCCGGCGAAAAACAGGCTGGGAGGCCGTTCCGGGCCAATCCAGGCCACAAAATCCCCCCCTGGAATGCCCTGTAGGACAAGGCTGCGCCTTGTCCCACCCAGGCAGGCCGGACATTCTTGTCCGGCGAAGACGGGCTGGAAAGCCCGTCCTACAAGTAGGCCGGAGATTCCCGTCCGGCGAAAACAGGCTGGGAAGCCCGTCCTACAAGTGGGCCGGACATTCTTGTCCGGCGAAAAACAGGCTGGGAGGCCGTTCCGGGCCAATCTAGGCCACAAAATCCCCCCCTGGAATGCCCTGTAGGAAAAGGCTGCGCCTTGTCCCACCCAGGCAGGCTGGACATTCTTGTCCGGCGAAGACGGGCTGGGAAGCCGTTCCGGGCCAATCGAGGCCATAAAATCCCCCCTGGAGTACCCTGTAGGACAAGGCTGCGCCTTGTCCCACCCAGGCAGACCGGACATTCTTGTCCGGCGAAGACGGGCTGGAAAGCCCGTCCTACAAGTAGGCCGGA
>DAOTWV010000309.1:0-1822 GCA_034435695.1 Anaerolineales bacterium
TCCCACAGCAAACGGCCAGCGCGGTACTCCTCCCGAAACCCCAGGCGCTCGTATACGCGCCAGGCGGCGTGGTTATCACGCAATACCTGCACCTCCACGGAATGGACGCCCTGTGCGCGCAGCCAATCCAGCAATGCGCGGCATAAGTGCTCGCCAACACCCTGACCGCGGGCCTGGGGTTCTACCCACACATCACTCAACTCTCCCACCGTCAGCCCACCCATGTGGGCCGGCAGACGCTTGATGCGTCCCAGCGCAAAGCCAAGCAATTGCCCGTCCGCCTCGGCCACGAAAACCTGACTGAAGCGTCCCAGCGTGCGCCGAAAGGTATCCAGCCACACCTGCCCGACGTTATCCGGGTGCGGCAGGCGATAGCCTACCTCGTAGAAGTACGCGTTCAAGCGGCCATACATCTGCGCCAGGATGGGGAAATCCGCCTCCACGGCGGTGCGGTAGGTCAGCATAGCGCCCTCAGTCACCCCACTCCCGGCGCACGGCCTGCGGCCAGCGGCGCTCATCGAAGCCAAATTGCGCCAGGAAAGCGAAGGCCATGCGCTCCAGCCCAAAGGCCACGCAGCCGGTATGCGCCGGCGAACCATCCGGCAGGGTGATGTTCAAATGCCGCCCGAAGAAATCCTGATGATAGTTGTACGAACCAACCGCCAGGGTATCGTCCTTGAAGGGCAGGCGGGCGCGAATCTCGAATTTCAGGTCGAAAGCCGTCTGGAAGGCGGCCTGCTTGCGGAACTCGCCCACGAAGAAGGGGTCATTGGCGCTCTCCACGCGGTACGCCAGCCCGATTTCCTCGAACACGCCCTGCATGCGCTGGCGGGCAATCTCGCGCTGTTCGAGCACGAAATCCTTCGCCCCGACGAAAATCACCTCGCGCATGGTGAAATTCCACAGACGCTCCAGCGAATTCAGGTTGCTGGATTCGTAGCGGAAGCAATTTCCCACGGCAGTGGCGACCACATGTTCTCCGGGCAGGGGCTTGTCGGCCAGCGAAAAGTACAGGTGATAGCACACCGCCGGGGAGAGCAAAGTCTCGAACGCGGCAAAGGCGTCATCACCGGCCTGCAAACGTCCGTGCTCGTCACAGGCGGCGTGCTCCGCAAAATGGTTGATGACATCCATATCGGAGCGCAGATGCGTGGCAAAGGTCAACGAATGCGGAAAGGCCCGGAAATAGTTGACGCGCGCCAGGTTTTTGGCCGGAATGAGTGTAGGGAAGCGGTGCGGGCGGGCATCGAAAGAATCGGCCAGGGCTTCGAATTTGCGCTCGAAGAAGGCAATCAGGCGCGTCACCAGCGGCCCCAGCGTGTAAATCCCATCCGCCTCCTGAAAGACTTCCCCGCGGCGCACCAGTTCCGGCATCGGGTCATCGGAAAACGATACCGGCCGGTCGAGATGGTCTTCCAGAATTTTGACACGCGGACGCGCCAAACCGCGCGTCATCGCGGCGACGACCTGGAAAACCTTTTCCCGCAGCGTTTCCTGCGTCTCAGGGGAGGGTGCGGACTCGACCCACAGGGTGATACGGTCACCCTCAGGGGACACCGCACCCCTCAGGATGCGCTCGTCCACGTACGCCAGTTTGGATTGCACCTGCCCCCGCAGGTGTTCAGGGATGGCCTTTTCCAACGGAAAGGTAATTTCAGGCATGGCCGTTCTCCCGCAAATGCGCCACAATCTGCGGCACACTGGTCAACGCTGCGATGGTATCGGCGTCAATCTCGACACCGAAACGCTCCTCCAGCGCCAGCATGATTTCCATGTGCCCCATCGAATCCCATTCGGGCAGGTCGCCGAAGGCGCTCTCGGC
>DAOTWV010000310.1:0-1785 GCA_034435695.1 Anaerolineales bacterium
TAGCAGGCTGTTGAAAAAGGGGTGTTTTGGTGGCCGGCGGGCTTCTGGATATAAAGATCGCTGAAGGTGTGGATCGGCAAGGCGGCTCGACAGTTATCGTGAAGCAGAAAACAGCTCCATTTCCCCCCTCCCCAACGGGCCTTTCAGGCCCGTTAGGCCGCCGGCAGGCACACTTTCCCCGTGCTCAGCCTGCCAGTCCCAAGCTCAATCGTGTCATCCGTAACAGATTATAGGCGCTGGCCACCATCCATGCCCATGCCTGCGTCCGCTCCATCCCCCGATACCGGCTCCGTCTCAAGCCCCCCACCGTCTTCATCCACCCAAAAATCTCCTCCACCCGCTTCCGCACCCGCTGGCTCAACCGGTAACCCCGCCGGTTGGTCGTCCGCCCGTCCAGCCCCGGCACCTTCAGCCCCCTCCTGCAGGCCACATGCGGCGCCACCCCCGCTTCCCGACACCCCGCCACAAAGTCCCGTCGGTGATACCCCTTGTCCGCCCCCACCGTGCGCGCCCGCCTTCCCCGCCGCCGCAACTGCCGCAGCGCCACCTTCGCCTCCGGTTCGGCGATGGGATTGTGAATCGTCACCTCCGCGCACAACCCGTGGCGGTTCTCCATCAACACCGCCGCCCCGAAACACAGCCGGGCCTCCTTCCCCGGCCCCTTCCGGTACAACACGCTCTCCGGATCAGTCTGGCTCCGATGGGTCCGGTTGCTCCGCTGCTGCCCCCGGAAGTCCACCTCCGGATTGCCCCGATCCCGCCGCCGCGCCGCCTCGACCCGCTCCCGGTCGGCCCCGTCCTTTCGCACGAAGCTCTTCAAACTGGCCCAGGACTCGATCAGCGTCCCGTCCACCGTGAAATGCTCATCACTGGCCCAGCCCTCCTGTCGGGACAGTTCATACACCTCCTCGAAGAATCGCCGCGCCACCTCCGCCGACAGCAGCCGCTGGTAGTTCTTGGCAAACACGCTGTGATTGAAACTCCCCTCCGCCAACTCCCGGTCCAGAAACCACAGCCAGAGCAGGTTGTAACCGAGCTGTTCGCAGAAAAGCCGTTCGCTCCGCACGCTGTAGAGGGCCATCAACAGCCGCGCCTTCAACAACTGCTCCGGCGGAATGCTGGGCCGGCCGGTCTGGCCATAGAGCCGGTCCAAAAGGGGTGAGAGCTTTTGGAGCACTTGATCCACCCGTTGCTTGATGCCGCGGAGGGGATGGTTGGCGGGGATGGCGCTTTCCAAGTTCAGGACCGTCAGAAACTCAGGCTGCTTCTGCAGTTGGGGCTCGCGTAGCGAGCACATTTCATTCACCTGCCCAACTCCATGCTAGGACTTTTAAACAGCCTGCTAGTATTTTATTGCCGGCGTAATATCACGCCCCTAACTGGCGCACCTGATGCAGCGAATCCATGGAATGCGCCACGACCTCGAGGCCCCTTTATCGCGAGTCCGCTGCCCTACGGCTCCAAAGGCACTTCCGGCTGCCCTTCCTCCGCCCCTTCATCCACCCCTTCGTCGGGCAGTTTGCGCCATAGCCCACGCATGACCTCGAATGCGTCGCAGCCATAGACACGCACAAGAGCCCCGTTCAACAAATTTCTTTCTCCTAGGATCTGATATCCGTCCAAGCTGCTTGGCTACCTCAGAGGACCGGTGGGCATCGGGAGACTCATGGGACAGAAGCGCACCTTAGTAACAGACAGTCCCTGAGTCCCGCGTTTTGGCCACGTAGAAGAGGCGCTCGACTTGGCAGCCTACGGACCTTCCTCGACCCGGACCCGAAAGGCCAG
>DAOTWV010000311.1:0-5413 GCA_034435695.1 Anaerolineales bacterium
CATAATCCGTAACGAAGGGTATTCAACACGTAACAACTCATCAATCCGGCTGGCGCCATGCAGTCGGGTTTACCCGACTTTGGTGTCATCAGCCGGGGAATTGATTCCCCGGCGGGTGGGCTGAGCAGTTACTTCAGCACTACGCCGCGTTACGGTAAAATTTTTGCATGAAATCGTTAACTGCCGCAAAGTGCCCCACATCCCGCCGGGCTTTTTCCGAGAGATACCACTTGTGTTCCAAAATCTGGCAGTACATTTCTACAGGGGAGATTTTGCGGGCATCAATCAACGGTTGCAGGTTGGTGATAACCGGCTGGTAAATCTGGTCCATCCAGGCGTATGCTGCCACGCTGAGCGGTACGTTACGGTTCAGGCGTTGCGACATGGTGGCTTTGTATTCCTGAATTTCGTTCATGATTTTGCGCGCTTGCATCTCTTCGGCTTCCAGGCCGGTAAGGCTGTGTAAACGCTCACGATGGAAATTGCGGTCGGTTACGAAAGCACGCATGCGTAACTTGGCGCCATCTTCGGAGGCGCGGATTTGCAATTCTCCCACCGAGAACCCCAGGCGGTTGAGGGCGCGGATGCGCTCCTGGATGCGGTAACTTTCGTCGGGGGCGATAACTTCCTCACGGGTGATTTCCTCCCACAGGCGCTGGTAACGCTCCAGGATGGAGCGCGGCGTCTCGAAAATCGGAAAACCCGCGGGGAGCAGGCGCGAAGCCGCCAGGTCGGCCAAATCCCCGCTGATGTTCTCCTGCATGATTTTCAAATCCCGGTGACGCAACAGGGGAGGCAGGCTTTCGTGTACTTCGGCGGTCTCCGCATCCACCAGGTAGGCCTGCAACGTGCCCGCGTCCCTGCGGAACAAGGTATTGGAAAGGGAGCAATCCCCCCAGTAGACCCCAGCCAGGTGTAATTGCACCAAAAGGCCGGCCATAGCATCCAGTAAATGTTCCTGGTATCCCCGCATGGCGCTATTGATGAACAGGGAACGGTAAGGCAGGGAATAATCCAGGTAGCGCGTAATGAGAACGCTGGTTTCTCCCCAGGTGTTTTGCAAGTGCACATGCCCCACAGCCTCTACCACGGGGAGATGGGTTTCCTGCATGGTGCGCAGCAAATCGTATTCCTGCTCGGCAACCTCAGGCGGCAACTCCTTACAGGCGTACAGGCGCCCATCGTAATTGACGAAGACCACAGCATGCCTGGAAAGACCCCGCGGCAAGTCCTCCACATGGGAAGACCGCTGCGGCCATTGCGCCAGAGGGTAACTCCAGGGCAAATCCAGGAAATCCGGGTGACCGGGGCGCAGGGAGATGGTTATTTGAGGACGGTCCATACCAAAAGGGAAGGTCAATCACGCAGGCGCTTGCGTTGTTGTTCGACGTACTGCAAACTCTGGTGACGGAAGTAGGTATTGTAAAGGGTAGCGTAATGCCCGCCGCGCGTCAACAGGGTATCGTGGGTGCCTTCTTCGATGATAGCGCCCTGCTGTAAGACCAGAATACGGTCGGCGGCCTTGACCGTGGACAGGCGATGGGCAATCAGGATGCTGGTGGTGTTACGCAAAATCATATCCAACGCCTGTTGGATTTGCCACTCGGTGAAGGGGTCAATGCTGGCCGTGGCCTCATCGAGGATGAAGATGGCCGGTTTTTGCACCAGCACACGCAACAAAGCCACCAGTTGCCGTTGCCCCATGGAGAGCCGTGCGCCACGCTCCCCTACCTCGGTCTGCAAGCCATCAGGCAGGGCTTCCAGCCACTCTCCATCACCAATCTGCCGCGCCAGGGCTGTGATTTCTTGCACATCGGCCTGCGGGCAGGCATAGCGAATGTTCTCGATGACGGTGCCGGAAAACAGGAAGGGCACTTGCGAAACAATTCCTAAATGGCGGCGGTAGGAAATCAAATCCAGGGTGCGGATGTCGCGTCCATCCACCAGTATACGCCCGGATTGAAATTCGTAGAAGCGGGCAATCAACCGGGCGATGGAAGACTTTCCCGCGCCAGTGTGTCCCACCAAAGCCAGGCTTTCCCCTGCCCGAATGTGCAGGGTGAATCCCTGCAGGACGGGTTCTTTGTCCGCATAGCGGAAATGGACATTTTCAAAGGTGATTTCCCCGCGCAAGGATTCCACTGGTTGGGAATCCACCTGCTGGACGGCGGCATCGGCATCCATGAGGGCAAACACCCGTTCAGAGGCCGATAGCCCCGATTGGATTTGCGCCCAAAAGGCCGAGAGGTTGAGGATGGGGAACCAGAAGCGGTCCAGGCTGCTCAGGAAGAGGTACCACGCCCCAACGGAGACCGCGCCCATTGCCACCTGACGCCCGCCGGCATACAGCAAAATGGCTGTCCCGACCCCAGAGAGGGCATTGAGCGTAGGAAAAACCAGCGAAAGCACAAAGCCGCGCTGCACGTTGACGCGATAAGAAGCCCGGTTGGCATCATCAAATTCGGCATAGATGCCGGCTTCTTGTCGAAAATTTTTTGCCACGGCAATCCCGCTGACCGTTTCTTTGATAGCCGCGTTGACGTTGGCCATAGCCTGCATTCCGCGACGTGTTACCCGCCGCGCCAGAGAGCGGAAGCCGACCGCGAAGGCAAACACCACAGGCAAAAAGACGAACAAAAGCAAGGCTAAACGCCACTCGGTGCGTACCAGCACTACCGCCAGGATGAGCGCCTGCACCAACTGCGCCACCAGGTCTGTGACCAGCACCACCACCTGACCGAATTCATTGGTATCGGAGGTGATGCGTGAAACAATGCGGCCGGAAGAAAAGCGGTCGTAGAATGAGAGGTCGTGGTGCGCTGCAGCCTCGAAAGCGTCAGCCCGCAACTGCAAAATGACATCGCCCACGATGCGTTGGGTCAGGCGTCGTCGAATCCAATTCGCCCCCCAGTTGATGATGCCCGTGAGCAACACCGCGCTGGCAAGTAACCACATCAGGTGCGCGCTCATCGAAGTCGCCAGGGCATCCACACCGCGCGCCACCAGGATGGGCAAGGCTGCCCCGCTCAATGCCAGCAAAATCACCAGCAGACTGACCGCCGTCAGACGGCGCAGGTGCGGCTGGAAGTACGCCATCATCCGTACAATCAAGGTACGGTCGTCGTACTGCCGGTCGTAGGCTTCGGTATCCAATCCAGAGAAAAATCCCATAGCAAATGCTCAGTGTGCAGAAGAATCGAAAATGCGCCGGTATGCAGGGGAAGTTTGCATCAGGGTTTCGTGGGAACCCTGCGCCACCAGACGTCCCTTGCGCAAGACCAGAATGAGGTCTGCCCAGCGAATTTGCGAGAGGCGGTGGGTAATGATAAAAGTCGTCCGGCCGCGCGAAGCGGCTGCAATTGCCTGTTGAATTTTATCCTCGGTGGCGCTATCGATGGCGCTGGTGGAATCATCCAGCACCAGAATACCCGGAGCGGTAAGGAAGGCACGCGCCAGCGCCAGGCGTTGCCGCTGCCCACCAGAGAGCGTAACTCCGCGTTCTCCAATCACCGTATCGTACCCGTGCTCGAACGTCATGATGAATTCGTGCGCCTGAGCCGCTTTAGCCGCGGCGATGATTTCCTCGCGGCTGGCATCCGGGCGGCCAAAGGCAATGTTTTCGGCAATAGAACGAGAAAACAGGAAGATATCCTGTTCGATGAAGGAAATCTGACCGCGCAAGGCATCCAATTGCCATTCGCGCACATCCACCCCATCCACCAGTACCTGGCCGGCATCCACATCGTAGGTGCGGTTGATGAGCCGGGTCAGAGTGGTCTTCCCCGCGCCCGTCTGCCCCACAATGGCTACTGTTTGGCCTGGGTGCACGCGGAAGGAAATATTCTCCAGGACACGCTCCCCATCGGGGTAGGCAAAAGAAACGTTGTGGAACACAACTTCCCCCCGCAGCGGACTGGCATAGCCAGCGGCATTCTGGTCCAGGTTGTTTTCCCGGTTGATAAGTTCCAGAATACGCCGTGCACCTGCCAGTCCAGAGGACACCTGAGAGTAGGCAAACAAGGAAACAAAGGTGGGGAAACCAAAAAGTTGCAACAGGCCAAAATATGCCACCACATCTCCAACCTGCAAAGCGCCAGCCCGAAAGAGGTACAGGGCATGCAAGAGGCCGCCGGCTTCAGCAATCCCCATCAGCAACAGCGGCAAAAAGCGGGCTTCCACATCTCCCTGGCGCACAAAAGCATCACGAAAGCGGCGGGCATTGCGTTCAAAGAGGCCAATTTCGCGATATTCCTGTGCAGCACCTTTGACCGTTTCCACGCCATCCAGGGCCTCTGCCAGGCGGGTGTTCATGCGCCCAAAAGCGGAACGCACATCATCTGTGATAGGCGCCAGTTCGTGCAGGTATTGCCACAACGCCAGCGCATACGCCACAATGAAAAGCGCGGGGGTGAGCATCAGGGCAGGGTGATAACGCGGCGCCAGCACCAAGGGCATAATCAGGAAATTCGCAGAGCCAACTACCAGGTTAATGCCGGGACTAAACATCAGGTTGATTTCGCGCACATCGTTGGTGGCACGCGCCATGGTATCTCCCACCGGCTGCAAACTGTGGAAGGTCATGCTCTTCCCCAAAAGGCTGAGGTACAGTTCATCACGGATATCACGCTCCATGCGCTGACCGATGAGTTCGGCACCAAAGTTGCGTCCCAATTGCAACACACCCCGTACCACCTGGGAAAGGGCGACGAAAACAGCCAGAGCGGCCAGAGCCTTCAGGTCGCGTGCGGGAGAGAGCATCAGGTCAAAGGCGCGGCCAATGTACACCGGAACTACCGCGGCCAGGGCTGCATTCCCAAAAGCCCCAATGGACATCATCACCACCAGATACCAGTAAGGAAGCAGATGATGCAGCACCCAGCGTACCGGCCCGCGCCGATTGAAAGTGCGTTGATGGGTAATGGTAAATTCTGCGGTTTGTGTACTCATGGCATTTCATCTGGGAAAGGTAACCATGCCGCTATGCGGTAAGGCCCATATTTGGGCAGGTCTTCAGGACGACAACGGCGCAAGCGCTCGCTGCGTGGACTTATCTGATACACATTGCCATTGCGATGCAAAAGCGGAATGCGCCGGCGGCGACGAATGAATTCCCGTCGCATGTATGCCGAATGTCTCGCAAAAGTCTCTTTCTCTGCTGGCATGTGCGCAAAAATTTGCTCGTAGGCCTCTACAAATTGCCGTCGGTATGCAGGGGTGACCGCTTGCAGGTTATTCGCTACCCAACACCGGTCTGCATACTCCCAGTAATACGACATGCCCAGGAAATTTCCTCCACTATCGAGGTAGGGGAAAAAAGGAAAGGCGCGGCAGGTAATGGTGCGAAATTCCCGTTGACATGCCGCCGCCCCCAAACATTCCACCAATACCTGTCCATCCGGGGTTTCCGCCTGTA
>DAOTWV010000312.1:0-1908 GCA_034435695.1 Anaerolineales bacterium
GCTACGCCCAATACCCGCCCCTGAGCGAGCGCCGTCTCATGCAGCAGATAGATACCGGCTACGACGGCCTCACCAACCCCTGGTGGAACCCTGAAGACCTGCCCGCCGCGTTGGCCTGCATCCCTGCCGAAAAGCCCCTCTCCCTGTACGGCCGCGGCCCCATCTGGCTGGCCGCAGCCATATCGGCGCACACCGCCCCGGCCTCCATGACCGTCTACGATGCCTGCTTTGGGTGGCTGCCCCTCCCCAACGTGACCTTCACCACCCCCGCCGCCCTGGAAGCCGAAATCACCCCCCTGGCCGACTTCGACCTGGCGGAACTGCGCATCCCCGGTATCGTGCTGGATGCCGAAGAACCGCTCACCTGCACCCCCATCCCCGCAGACGGTGCGCGCGGTCTGGTGCTGAGCGGCAAACTGCCGCGCTGGGCGGTGGCCGGGCTGGTGCGCCCCCTGCAGCAAACCCGCCCCTGGGTAGCGATTCACGTCCCCAAAAAGCGGCAAGGCATCGTGGTGGCCTCCCGCACCCCCGGCCTGCCCGTCGGCAGCCGCCTCCCCGTGCCGCACCCGCCCGCGGAGTGACCCGCCCTACACCACGCGCACCACACAATCCGGCGCATCATACGCCGGGCTGTTGACCTTCGGGGAAACCGGCCAGGCCTCCATCGCCTCCGCCGGATACGGCTTCAGCAGCGAGGCCACATCCTCGTAGCGCACCGCCCCCGGCGCCAGCCAGCGTTCCCAGGCCTCCGGCGGCAAAATCACGGGCATCCGGTCGTGAATCGGCGCCACCAGCGCGTTGGGCTGCGTCGTCACGATGCTGGCCGTGCGCAACTCCGACCCGTCGGGCGCCTGCCACGCATCCCACAACCCCGCAAACGCAAACGGCTGGCCGCCCTTCAGCCGGATGTAATACGGCTGCTTGCGTTTCTCTCCGGGCACGGCGCGCCACTCATAGAACCCATCCGCCAGAATCAGGCAGCGCTTGTAGCGCAGCGGGCCGCGGTAGGCCGGCTTCTGGTGCAAACTCTCGGCGCGGGCGTTAATCATGCGATAGCGCGTGGCGCGCTCCTGCGCCCACGAAGGCACCAGCCCCCAGATGAACGCATCCAGCGCCAGCGGCTGCGCATTGGGCACCCCCAGAATGGCCTGCCCCGGCGCGATGTTGTACCGTCTCTGCACCGCATACACCGTGCTGAAATCCACCTGCGGAAAAGCCTGCTGCAACTGCTGTGCATCGGCCGTCAGCGTAAACCGTCCACACATCGCTCACTCCTTTGGGCGCTTGAAAATTGCCACCTGATAATTGTCCTTCCGGCGCGCCACCACCTGCACCAGTTCCCAGCCCTGCGCCCCCAGGTCTTGCAGCGCCTGGTCGAAGCCCCAATACCCGGCCTCCACATCCCAATCGGGGCGCTGCTCGCCGTCCTCGAACTTCACCGCCCCCAGCGTCGGCCCCCAGATTTTGAACCCCAGCGTCACGTGATACGGCGCGAACACCACCGTCTTGTACTCCCAGACCGTCATCGCATGCTCCTCTCTCCGCCAACCGGCGGATTTTTCATTTTCAGAATTATAATCGCCCTGTACCGCATCCACACCGATTGTCACCAAGGAGGTTTGCATGAAGATTGGCCGGATTTTCCGTACCCTGGGGCTGATTTGCCTGCTCCTGAGCATCACCGTTTCCCCTGGTCTGGCTGCCGCCCCCCGGCGGGAACGGACTCGTCCCGCGGCGGATACCGTTCCCCTGCGGCTTGGCGCATACCAGATGGCCGCCCTCAGCGCCCCGGATGCCGCGCCCCTGGACGAATTCGGCTACGCGGTTGCCATTTCCGGGAATACCGCCGTGGTCGGCGCGCGCAATGCCGACCCGCAGGGACTCTCCGCGGCCGGCGCGGCCTACGTG
>DAOTWV010000313.1:0-1723 GCA_034435695.1 Anaerolineales bacterium
TGTACCCCTGTCGCAGGGCTTCTGCCACGGTGCTCGAACCGATATTTCCGAAGGCTCCAGTGATGAGAATGGTCATGGGGGTGTCAGGTGCCAGGTATCAGGTATCAGGTGTCAGGTGTGGCGTCCGTGGTCTGTCGTCCACCGTCCACTGTCACGCCCGTCCGCACCTCGCCGATGCGTACCGGCAAGGCAAAGTGTACCACGCCGCCGTGCTTTTTCTTGTCGAATTGCATGATTTTTTGCCATTTTTCGGCAGGTAAATCGTCCGGAATTTCGGTGGGCAGTTCCCAGGCCTGCAGGCAGGCGGCAATCTGGTCGGCCAGACCGGGCGCGGCAAGCCCGATGTCTTCCGCCAGGCGCGCCTCAGCCACCATCCCGATGGCGACGGCTTCCCCGTGCCGCAGGCGGTACCCCGAAGCCTGTTCGATGGCGTGCCCGATGGTATGCCCCAGATTGAGCGCCGCCCGCCGCCCTTGCTCGAAGGGGTCTTCGCAAATCACCCGGATTTTGACCGCCATGCTCTGCGCCAGCGGCGGCAACCTCCCTTGCCGGGCAATCTCGAACAGCGCCGGGTCGCCAATCACGCCGTGTTTGATGACCTCCGCCATGCCGTTGCGCATCTCGGCCTCCGGCAGGGTGGACAGCGTTTCGGGGTCGGCCAGCACCAGCCGGGGGGCATGGAATGCGCCAATCAGGTTCTTGCCCTGCGGCAAATCCGCGCCCGTCTTGCCGCCCAGGGAAGCGTCCACCATCGCCAGCAGAGAGGTGGGGACGTTCACCCAGGGCACCCCGCGCAGGAAAGTCGCCGCCGCGAACCCCGTCAGGTCACCGACCACCCCGCCGCCCAGCGCCACCACCGTGCTGCCGCGCTCCACACCAATGCGCAGGAACGCCTCCCACAGGCAGGTGACCGTTTCCAGCGTTTTGTGCGCCTCCCCAGCCGGGATGACGACCGCTTGAGCAGGGAAGCCGCGGCTTTGCAGGGATTCCAGCGCCCGGCGGGCATACAGCGCCCCCACGTTCTCATCCGTGACCAGGGCGACCGGCCCGCGCAGGCCGAGGCGGGTGAGGTGTTCCCCCAGAGAATCCAGCCCCCCCGCCTGGACGCGCACCGCATAGGGCGCGCCCATCCCGGTGACGCGGAACCGTCCCAACGCGGCCTGCGCCCGCCAGACCAGTTCCGCGAGCGGTGCGTCGCTTTCCAGCCGCAGGGGGAACGAATCGTAATGCGCCTTGCGCATAGCCAAAAGATGGGCCAGTCGTTGTCGCTCAGGTGGTTCTTCTGTTGCCTGTCGCGCACCGTCCGCCATCCGTGGTCTGTCGTCCATCGTCCGTTGTCCACCCTCCACCAGCGGCCTGACATTTGCATCCTCCGCCAGCCGGGCAGCCAGCGTTTCTAGGGAGGCATGCAGCAAGAGCACCGTACCGTGGGCTTCAGCCAGGGTACGGTTACGCTCGTCCAGCAGCGCGCCGCCCCCCAGGGCGACGACTCGCTCCTGGGGTTCCCGGCAAACCGCTGCAAGGGCGGCGCGTTCTGCCTGTCGGAATCCGGATTCGCCGCGGGCCGCGAAAATCTGCGGGATGGGCATCCCCTCGCGGCTTTCGATTTCCGCATCCAGGTCAAGGAAGGGCAGGTTCAGCGCCTCGGCCAGGGCGCGCCCCAGGGTGCTTTTCCCGCTTCCGGGAGGGCCGTAGAGGAAGATGCGTTGCATGGTTGGGTGGG
>DAOTWV010000314.1:0-1612 GCA_034435695.1 Anaerolineales bacterium
GCAAGTATACAGCAAGATCAAACCCTGCTGCAAGAACTGGAGAAAGTGTTGTGGAGTTTTCGCCCGTATTTTCGGCAAATGCGGGTGTTCCAGCGGGTGGTGCTGTTGGCAGTAGGGGAAGTGCTGACCCTGGCCCGACACACCGTCACGCAGATCTTGATGACGTTGGGGTGGACCGAACGTGATTGGAAAGCGTGGTATCAAGTTTTTCGAGAGGAACGCTTTCCCTACATGCAAGTGGCCAGGCAATTGGTCGAGGAATATCTGCGCCATGTGAAAGGGGAGTGGATGGTCGTGGTGGGAGATGCGACGACTACCCTGCGCAGCAGTCAGAAGATAGAGGGAGTAGGGTGGCTACCGCATCCCAAGACAGCGCCCTTTAAGAAAGGGTTAGGCTTGCTTCAGCGCTGGTTTCATCTGGCGTGGCTGACACCGGCAGAGGATGGATACAGTCGAGCACTGCCCTTGTTGTGGGTTCCGGCCTTCACACAGAAATCGCATCGTAAGAAGCATCCTGCGCGCAAGGAGACAAGAGCAGCCCTGGTGGCGTTGTATTGGTTGCGGTGGGTGCTGAAAGCGTTGGGGCGAGGGAAGATGCGGGTGTTGATGCTGGGAGATGGGCGCTATGACCAGGTGAAGATGTGGCGGTGGCTACCGAGCAAGGTGGTTTTGCTGGCACGAAGTGCGAAGAATCGCTGCCTGTATTTCCTACCCACACCGGAGATGCGGGCCAACCGGCTGTATGGAGAGAAAGCACCCACGCCCCAGGAAGTGTGGCGAGAGCGGAAGGGCTGGCGTAAGGTCACGGTGCATGTGCGAGGGCGAGACCGCCACTTGCAAGTCAAGGTGATTGGGCCGGTGCTCCGACGCCGTGCCCCTCACCGGACCTTGTTCCTGATTGTTGTACGAGGCAAGGACAGAAAGAAGGGCAAAAAGTATGTGCGGCGAGAGCCACTCCCCTTCCTGGTGAACGCGGTGTGCAATGAGCAGGGCGAATGGGTTCTGCCGTTGCCGGTCGAAGAGTTGCTGTTTTGGGCCTGGCAACGCTGGGAAATCGAGGTCACCCAGCGGGAACTGAAAAGCGCTTTCGGCTTGGGCGAGAAGCAATGCTGGCGTCCTGAATCTGCCGTTCTCAGTGTGCAATGGAGTGCCTGGGTGTATGCTGTGTTGGTGCTGGCGGGTTATCGCGCCTGGGGAGTGACAGGCGGCCCCCGCCCGCCAACCCGCTGGTGGGCCGGTGGGGGGCGCTGGTCGCTCAATTCCCTGTGGCGAGCCTACCGCGCCGCCTGGTGGGGTGACCACGTATTCCAGCCGGTTACCCTGGAAGATGTGCTAACCTCAGGAGATTTGACCTGGTTACGCCCCCCTTCCGGCAACGCTACCTTCGGCGCAGCCAGAATCTGAGCCCCAAACGGCCAAATTTCGCCCTAAAATACTCGCCCGCATACCCCCTGCCCGCTCCAGGGGGCTATCCCCTTTTGGGCCAAAAGGCCAAAGTCGAGGGGCACGTGAAAATCACGCGCCCTTACTTTATCCTTGTTCTGTGACAATTGATCTTATTTCTTGTAACCATGCTTCCCTCTGGCCTTCAACATGGGCTGTACGAGTGATG
>DAOTWV010000315.1:0-4607 GCA_034435695.1 Anaerolineales bacterium
GGCTGCGCCCGGACGATTTGGTAGTGCGGGCTGAGGTGACCGGAGGCAAACAGGTTGAGGGAACGGCTTTGAGTGGACGCGAAATCCCACAAGGTGACCTCCATCCCCTGGAAGGCACACACCGGGTTTCCGCGGTACGCCCCTACCACAGGCAAGGCCAGCCCCGATGGGAGAATCTGCTCCCAGGGACGCGCATCCCCAAAGCGTTTGCGCAGCGCCACCCGCCGAATGCCCACATCCGCCAGCCGAATGAGCGTATCCCGCAACACGGATAAGGCATCCGGCACGGCAATGACCGAGATTTTGACCGGCAGGCGCGCCCGCTCCAGAATGGCGCGCAAATCCGGGGGATGCGGCACCCCCATCACGCGACGGTATACTTCCGGGTCGAAAGCCGGGAAGGAGAGCGTCACCCGGTCGTAGGCGTTGAAAGCGGACAGTTTCCGAAGCGCCAGGCGTCCGTTGGTGTGCAATGAGAGGCGCGTCCCGGCTGGCAGGTCGGCGCGCAGACGCGCCAGCAGGCGCTCTTCGTGGACGTACATCTGCGGGTCGGTGTTGGTGCCCGTCAGGACGACCTCCCGAATGGCGTGGCGATGGACGGCCTGCACGAAGGCGTCCAGGTTGCGCGGCGGGTAGGTCGTCAGATTGGGGGGCGTGAGCGCCGGATGCACCTGCTGCCCAATGCAGAACGGACAACGGGCGTTACACGGCCCAGAAAACAGGATGGCGGCAAAATCGAACATGGTCGTTTAGTCTATTGGTCTCTTGGTCGTTTAGTCTTTTAGTCTGGTAGTCGGGCACGAAAGTTCTTCATTCTGCATTCTGCATTCTTCATTCTGCATTTTCAGCAATTCCGCCTTGACCGCGCCAGCATAGAACAGGGCAATCACGCCGTTGTAGTGCTTCCCGCCGTAGGGGGTCAGGCGCAGGGTATCGCCCTCCACGTGCATCAGGCCGCGTTCCAGCACGAATCGCACCTCGGCAGAGAAGGCCGCATCCAGCGGCAGGCCAAATTTGCGCTCGAAGGAGGGCAGGTGGATGCCGCCAAAATAAAACGAAACACTGATGAACTTGCCCATCGCAGCCTGCGGCGAGAGATGGTACAGGTCTTGAATGGGCAGTTTCCCGGCAGCGATTTTGCGCCGATAGTTGCGCAGACGTTTGTCGGCCGCGCCGGCGTTGTATGCCAGGGTGCGCTCACTGAGGGATTGCGCTCCCAATCCCATCCCCAGGTAGGGTGTACCGTACACGACGCGGTTGGTGAGGTAATCGCTGGCGCCGGAATCTTCGGGAAGGCGGGTGTAGGTGTTCTTGCCCACCGGGGCGCGGTAACCGGCCTCCAGCAGCAGGGTGCGTAACAGTTCTTTCTCCCGGTTCACTTCTTCGAGGGTGACGCGTTCAGCCTGCCCGGAGATGCGCGTGCCCTTGTAGCGCATACGGTACAGGGTGATATGCTCCGGCCGCAGGGCGATGGCGTGCCGTACCGTGGCCTCGACGCTCGCCAACGACTGCCCGGCGAAGCCGTACATCAAATCCAGGTTGAACTTCTCGAAACCGGCGGCACGGATGTTCTCTGCCGCCCGGCGGTTCCAGTCCAGGCGCGTGGCGCTGCGCCCGACCACTTCCAGCAAACGCGGGTTGACGGTCTGCACGCCCATGCTGATGCGCCGGATACCCAGGGAGCGCACGGCGCGCAACTTTGCGGGGTTGGCGGCCGCGATTTTGGGTGTGGTCTCGATGCTGATTTCCACTTCCGGGGGCAGGTCGAACCATCGGTGTGCGGCCTCCACCACGCGGGCCAGTTGGGAAACGGGGGCAATCATGGGGGTGCCGCCCCCGATGTCGAAGCCGGTCAACCGGCGGGTGCCGATGGCTTCCCCCCACAGGGCGAATTCTTCCAGTAGCAAGTCGAAATATGGGGTTTCGCTTTCCTGCCGGAGGGCCGGGTCCACCACGGTGTATTCGCAAAACCCGCAGCGCGCTTCACAAAACGGAATGTGGACGTACAGCCCGATGCCGTCCACCCCTTCCCAGGCCAACGGCGCAAGATTCTGGATCTGCGAGCGGGGCACCTTGTAGGGGCGCATGGTGGTGACGTGCCGGATGGGGTAGGCGGTGTTGGCGATGTGATGCTGACGTAGCCCGGCAGCAAACACGTCGGCAGGCTCGAAGGGGGTCTGGTCGAGGGGGGATGGGGTGTTCCAGGGCAGCATGAGGGGCTCCTTTGACAATTAGTGTAATTTTCACACTAATTTTAGTGTAGAAAACACACTTTGTCAAGCCCCACCACAGACCACAACCACAGATAAACCACAGATGAAAAGGATAAAAGGGATGCCGCGAGTTTCATCCTTTTCATCCCTTTCATCTGTGGTTTCCCTTTCATCTGTGGTATCCCTATCCCTGTCATCCTCTTCATCCGTGGTCTTTACATCCCTTTCATCCCTTTCATCTGTGGTTAAAAAAGGCCGAAGCCATTAGTCTGGCTTCGGCCTCGGAACAATCCTGTCCGTTCAGCGCCTACGGGTGACCACCGGGCATCGTCGGCATGGGGGTCATGCCGGGCATCGCCGTGTGGCTCGGCATCGGGCTCGGCATTGCCGTGTGACTCGGCATCGGGCTCGGCATGGCCGTATGGCTCGGCATCGGCGACGGCATGGCCGTATGGCTCGGCATCGGCGACGGCATCGCCGTGTGGCTCGGCATCGGGGTGTGCGTGGTCTCACTGCCCGGCGCAGGGTACGGCGTCCCACCACCGGCCGGCAGCACGGTCAGAGTCAGCGCCCGCAGCGTGCCGTCGGCCTGCGTCACGGCCTGCACACTGACCATCGCCCCCGCTGCCGGACTGCCCTGAATGCGGGTCTCCGGCATTAGCATGAGGGCAAAGCCCCCCACCGTCCATTGCGTCTCATCGAAAGCGCCCAGAGCGCCCATGAAATCCACCTGCGTCTGACGCTGCATTTGCAGCACAGTGCGCACTTCATCCTGCCGGCGGGTTTGCAATTCGGCCTTCAAAGCCTCCTGCCGTTGCGGGTCGAGAGTCAGCCCCAGGCGCACCTGCTCCAGCAGACGCTTGGCCGGGTAGAGCGTGTCGCCGGGCAGCGCATTGGCCGAAGCAAAGTTGACCCCCAGGCCGCTTACCACCAGCAAGACCAGCACAACCAGCCCTGTTGCCAGACGAGTAGTCGTTCTCATATCCAGATTCTCCTTTCCTGTTATCCAGGCGAACAATTTGCCTACATAACGGGAAAAGCGCGAAACGGATACGGGTTGGGCAGCAAACAATTCGTCCGCCGCCTGAAACATGCGCTCCCGGCTGCGGCGCACGGCCTCGGCCTGCGGGCGGGGCAGATTCACGTCGGAAAGCGCCGCCGCAGTTTCCAGCAGCGGGCGCAGGACCTCCGCGTGTTCGGGAAAGCGCGTCAGGCATTCCTCCAGGGATGCGCCGGCGCGTAAGGCCTGCAAACTTTCATCGAGCGCAAATTCGAAATCACGGTTCATAGCAGCCTTCCTTCTCAATCGCCCGACGCAGGGCGGCCAGCGCACGGTGCTGCAACGACTTCACTGCGCCCTCGGTTTTCTGCAACAGGGATGCCACATCAGCATTGGAGCGGTCTTCGATGAATTTCCCCAGAATGACCAGACGCTGCTCTTCGGTCAGGTAACGCAGCGCCCGGCGCAGGCAGTCGGCGGCCAGGTGACGCTCGGCCTCTCGCTGCGGACTGTCCTGCGCGGCAATCAGGGCTTCCCTGAGCGGCAGATGACCGGCTTCCTTTTTCTGCTCCCGGTAGTAATCGGTCAACCGGTTGCGGGCGATGGTGTACAGCCAGGCCAGCAGCGGCCTCCTGCCCGTCCGAAAGGCGCCGAGTTTGCGCACCATGCGCACGAAGACATCCGCCGTCAGGTCTTCCACCAGCGCGGGGTCATCCAGCCGCAGGGAAAAATAGGTGAAGACGGCCTGATAGTGACGGTCGTGCAACGCAGCCAGCGCCTGCCGGTCGCCGCGCTGCGCCTTGTGGATGAGGATGGATTCGTCGTCGGGATGAGTCATTTGCGCCCTACATAACGGAGATTCGCCCCCAGAGATACGGCCTGCCCCAAGAACACGCGCCCTTCATGGGGGGGACGGCCACCCCAAAAGGGCAGCCATCCCCCAATGGGTTCCGTCAACCCAGCGCGCCGACGGCGTTCAATTCTTCGAAAGCCTGCCGCAAACGCGCCTTGAAGGATTCTTCCCCTTTGCGCAGCCAGACGCGCGGGTCATAGAATTTCTTGTTGGGCTTGTCCGGCCCTTCGGGGTTGCCCAGTTGCGCCTGAAGGTAGTCCTTCTTCTCTTTGTAGTACGTGTGGACGCCGTCCCAGAAGGCCCATTGCAGGTCGGTATCGATGTTCATCTTGACCACGCCGTAGGAAATGGCCGCCTGGATGTCCTCAGGCGCGGAGCCGGAGCCGCCGTGGAAGACGAAATTGATGGGTTTCTCCGGTGTACCGAATTTCTCCTGCACGTATTTTTGCGAATTGTGCAGGATGATGGGGCGCAACTGCACGTTACCGGGGCGGTACACGCCGTGGACGTTGCCGAAAGCCGCGGCAATCGTGAAGCGGTC
>DAOTWV010000316.1:0-5197 GCA_034435695.1 Anaerolineales bacterium
TACGGAAACCCTTGTATGTGAACTGCCCGCCGACGGGCGGGTATGGCTGCGTCACGGGCGCGGCACGGTACGCATCCGTCCCGGCGAGGGGCGCACGGTGACACTACAGGCCGAGTCTCCCGCCGGCCTGCGCTGGGAAATGACAACCGACCCGGAGGGCGAAGTACATCTCCGCTCCCTGCCCGATGACGCCGCGCATCCCCCCGCCGCAGATTGCACCCTCAGCCTGCCGGCGGAATCCCGCCTGTGGGTGCACCTGCTGGACGGTGCGCTGTTCGTGGAGGGCACACACTTGCATGCCCGCATCGAGACCGTCTCGGCGGATGTCACCCTGGAGGCGGTATCGGGCAAATTCCATCTGCAAACCGTCAGCGGCGACATCACCGCCCGCACGCTGGAGGGCAGTGTGTACCTGCAAACCGTATCGGGCGATGTGCACCTGTACGCCTGCCGCATCACCGACATGCAGGGACACGCCCTCAACGGCGATTTCACCATCGAAACCCCGCTTCTCGAAGGCCCCTACACCTTCCACACCCTCTCCGGCGATGTGGTGCTGCGCCTGCCCTCTGAAACCCACTGCGATGTGGACTTCCGCAGCCTCTCCGGGGGGCTGGAAATCGCCCACTCAGGTGTGTATTTCCCCCGGAAGGGTACCCGCCGTCAGGTCATGCTGGGCGAGGGCGGACCGCAAGTCACGGTCAAGACCCTTTCTGGCAGTCTGTGGGTGATGGGGGAGGGGACGGTAGACGATAGACGGTAGACGGTGGACGGTGGACGACAGACCACGGACGACGGACGACGGACGGCGTACCACGTACCACGTACCATGTACCACGTACCATGTACCACGTACCCGACCAAACGGAATGCAGAATGATGAATGCAGAATGCAGACCACGCGACTAAGCGACTAAGCGACCAGGCGACTACCCGACTAACAGACTACGCGACTACCCCCCATGAACCCTTCAACCAAAAAAATCTCTGGCATGCGCGCCTTCATGCTCGTATGGATTGGACAGGCCATCTCCTTGCTCGGAACGGGCATGTCCAACTTCGCGCTCACCATCTGGGCATACGAAGTCACCGGCAAAGCAACCGCGCTGGCGCTGGTGGGCTTCTTCTTCGTGACCCCCATGCTGCTCATCAGCCCGATTGCCGGCGCACTGGTGGACCGCGCCAACCGCAAACTGATGATGATGGTCAGCGACCTGGGGGCCGGGCTGGCGACGGTGGTCATCTTCCTGCTGCACAGCGCCGGGGTGCTCCAGGTATGGCACCTGTACGTGGCCGCATTGATTGCCGGCACCACACAGACCTTCCAGTGGCCGGCCTACTCTGCTGCCATCACGGTCATGATTCCCAAGGAACACTACGGGCGCGCCAGCGGCCTGACGCAATTGGCCGATTCCGCTTCGGGAATCTTCGCCCCCATTCTGGCCGGCGCGCTGCTGGGTTTCATCGGCCTGCGCGGCATCCTGCTGATTGACATCGTGACCTTCGTCTTCGCCATTGGCGCCTTGCTGGTCATCTACGTCCCCCAGCCGGAGCGCACCGAGGAAGGCAAGGCCGGCGAGGGCAGCCTGTGGCAGGAATCGCTCTTCGGGTTCCGGTACATCTTCGAGCGTCCCAGTTTGCTGGGGCTACAACTGGTCTTTTTGTTCGGCAACCTGTTTGCCACCCTGGGCTTCACCGTGGTTGCACCGATGATTCTGGCGCGCACCGGAAACAACGAAATCACCCTGGGCACGGTGCAATCGGCAGGCGCAATCGGCGGCGTGATTGGCGCGCTGCTGATGAGCGCCTGGGGCGGCCCGAAGAAGCGCGTCCACGGGGTGCTCATGGGCTGGATGCTGGCCGGCATCTTCGGCCTGGGCCTGATGGGTGCGGGACGCGCCCTGCCGGTGTGGGCTGCCGCGGCCTTTTTGGAAGCCCTGTTCATCCCCATGCTGAACGGCTCCAATCAAGCCATCTGGCAGGCAAAGGTCGCGCCGGACGTGCAGGGACGCGTCTTCTCCATCCGGCGGGTGATTGCCTGGCTGGTCAATCCGCTGGCGACGCTGGTTGCCGGCCCGCTGGCCGATGTGGTCATGGAACCATCCATGCAGTCCGGCGGCTGGGTGTACCAGACTTTTCACTCCCTGGTGGGCAGCGGACCGGGAGCGGGTATGTCCGTCATGGTGCTGCTTTCCGGGTTGCTGGTGGCCTGTGTCGGCCTGGGGGGCTATGCTTTTCGCACCGTGCGGGAGGCCGAAACCCTTCTGCCCGACCACACCATCGCCGCCAGCACGGACTGAGCACACAGACGTTGCACGGGGTAGCCAGTGGGCTACCCCGCTTCGCGTTATGTCAGGTACATCTGAGGGCAATGACCTGCCCTGGTCTGCTCCAAAAGTGGGGGGAATGGGCGATACTTTTTTGCCCGTGTCATGGCGAGCGCAGCGAAGCCATCTCGTTTTTGGATATGCAGCCACACATCGCCGCGCTTGAAAGCGCCGTCAAGGCGGCGTGCATCAAACTCCAGGGGGAAACTACCGCCACACCACCGGCAGGAAGAGCAGATGGTTCAGGCGCACTTCGTCCGTGATTTCCAGACGCAGGGAGGGCGCGTTGCGGACGGTGATGACCGTCCGTAGATGGTTGCTCGTCCCGGCGGCGGCATCCGGGGGCGGGAAGAAGCCCGGCGCGATGGTGATATGTTCCCCAGGGGCGAGAGTCAGCGACGGGATGCTCCCCAGCGTCCAGCCCAGGTCATCGCTCAAAGCGAACTCGAAGGTCAGCGTGAAGGCGCTGGTGTTGGTGATGGTGTGGATGAAGGCAATTCCCGGCTGGCTGCCGCGCGGCGGGTCGGTGGTGATGGTGTAGCCGCTATCGCTGAGCGCGGCGCTCAGCGCTCCGATGTGCGCCTTCGCCGTGCCGCTGAGGGGTGCGGTCTGGGCGCTTTGGGCGGTGTAGGTCACCGTCCGGGTGCCGGTCAGCATGCTGCTGAGCGTCACGGTGCGCGTCCACACCCCGCCGGGGGCGAGGGAGCCCGCCGTGAAGGTCACCGTCTGCCCGGCATGGGTGTAGGGCGTGCTGGCGTCCACCAGCGCGGCCTGAGGGGGCAGGGAAACCGTCAGGGTGAGTGGGGACAGGGCGGCGAAGGGGTGCGGATTGGTCAGCGTGAAGGTGTAGGTAAGCGGAGAACCCGGAGGGGCGTACCCCTCACCGGGCGCGGCAGCCGCCTGAAGGGCGTATGGTTCCACGGCGACATCCACAGGGGCGGCGGTCACCTTGCCGGTTTCGGCGCTGAAGGCGGCATACGCGGCATTCGTGATGGTCGTCTGCCCGGCAGTGAGGGGCACGCGCACGCGCAGGGTCACTTCCCAGGCGGCGCGTGCCGGCAGGTTCGCCTTCCCCCAGGTAAAGGTATCGCCCGTGCGGGTGAAGGGCTGCGTGGCGGTGAGGAACTGCGTCCCGGCGGGCAGGGTGTCGCTGATGGTCAGCGCGCTCAGGGGAGCGAAATCGTGCCCGTTGCGGACGCGCAGGGTGTAGGTGAGCACCTGCCCCGGCACGGCCTGATAGGTGGAGGCGGTCTTGTCCAGCGTCAGCACCGGCGGGGCAACCTGCACACTGACCGGTGCGCCCGCCGCAAAGGGGGCTTCGTCGCTGGATGCACCATAGGCGCTGTTGGTGATGGTTCCGGCGGAGGCGCTGGCGGCCACGCGCACTTGCAGGGTCTCGCTGTGCACCGCTTTGGCGGCCAGGGCGGGGTACGTCCAGCGCACCGTGCTGCCATCCCAGGTATACGCGCCGCTGGCGGCCACGAATTCCAGGCCGGCGGGCAGTGTATCGGAAAGCACCACGTTGTGCGTATCGGTCATGCCGGCGGTGTGGCTGACCGTCAGGGTGTAGGTGAAGGTATCGCCGGGCAGCAGGGTATCGGCGGAGGCGGTCTTGGCGACGCTCAGTTGGTGGATGTCCAGCGCCTGGTAGGCCGCCCAGGCATCGATGCGCCCCCAGCCGTAGGTGTTGTTGGGCAGGGTGGTGGGGGTGTCGCCGCCGCATCCGTCGTAGGTGTAGCGCGGCACGGCGCTTTGGGTGATGACGTTCTCAATGGCGCTCACCTGCCCGCGCAGGGATGGTTTGGCGCTGAGCAGCAGGGCTACCAGCCCGGCGACGTGCGGCCCGGCCATGCTGGTGCCGCTCCACCCGCCCTGGTAGCCGCCGCCCGGCACGCTGGAGCGGATGCCCACGCCCGGTGCGCTGATATCGGGCTTCATGCGGTTGCTGCCATCCACGATGACGGGGCCGCGGCTGCTGAAGGAGGCAATCGTATCGCTGCTGCTGGTCGCCCCGACGCTGAAGGCCGCATCGTAGATGGCCGCCGGGTCGGAAACCGTGCTGCAAAACGGGCCGCTGTTGCCCGCCGAGACCACCACCACGATGCCCGCGGCGCGCGTGTTCTCCACCACGGTTTGCAGCACGGTGGGGTCGGTGCAGCCCTCGGAGGGCGGGCAGCCCCACGAGTTGTTGATGACATCCGGGGACAGGTCGGGGCGCGGGTTGTTGCCGTTCAGGTCGGTGGGGGCGATGAACCACTGGAAGCATTCGGCATACGTGGTGGGCGTGCCTACGCCCACGTTCATGTTGCGGCAGCCAATCCAGCGTGCGCCGGGGGCCATGCCAATCTGGTTGCTTCCGCCGTCGTCGCCAACCATCGTGCCCATGGTGTGCGTGCCGTGGGCGTCATCGTCGCAGGGTTCGGGCGAATCCGCGCCGCACACCCCGCCGCCGCTGTGGATGGCATCGTGCCAGTTGTAGTTGTGGTCGGCGGTGGTACCGTTCCAGCCGCGGTAATGCGGCTTGAGCGCCGGGTGCGTCCAGTCGTAGCCGGTATCCTGCCCGGCAACCACCACCCCCTGCCCGGTGATGCCCTGCGCCCAGACCTGCGGCGCGCCGACGTGGGAAATGTTCCATTCGACTCCGGCGGCCTTATCGGCGCGGTAGGGCGCGCTGGCTGCCGGTTCTTGCAGGCGCACGGCGGGGTTGGCGAAGACGTGCGCCACATCGGGACGCTGTGCCAGGGATTGCACCACCTGCCGGTCGCCGCGCACCCACACCATGTTCGCCACCCAGTAGGGGCGGAAGGCCACGCCCATGCGGCGCAGGGCGGTCAGCAGCGGGCCTTGCGTGCGGGCGGCGGTGCGCGTCA
>DAOTWV010000317.1:0-5137 GCA_034435695.1 Anaerolineales bacterium
GAAGAGCATCACCAGCGCCACCTCGTTGACCACCGGCGTGGCGGTCAGGAAGGAGAAAGTCACGCCCAGCGGGATGCCCGATTCGACGAAGCCGATGAAGAGCGGCACCGCCGAGCAGGAGCAGAAGGGCGTCACCACGCCCAGCAGCGCGGCCAGGACGTTGCCCACGCCCTCGCGTTTGCCGCCCAGCCAGGCGCGGGTCTGCTCCGGGGTGAAGAACGAGCGCAGCACGGTGATGAGAAAAATCATGCCGCCCAGCAGCAGGATGATTTTGGGCACATCGTAAAAGAAGAAGGCCAGCGACTCGCCCAGATGCGAACCTTCCGGCAGGCCGAACAGACCGTAGGCCAGCCAGTTCGCCAGCGGTTGGATGACGTTGTAGAGCGCCACCCAGATGATGGCCGCCCCGGCGACCAGTCCCCAGGCGCGGGCATCGCCGCGCTGGGAAGGAGAATCGGATGATGGGGTAGAAAGCACGTTTTGGGTCATTTTCACATTCCTGATTTTGAATATGTCGAGCGGGAAAAAAGCCCCGCCCGAGAGCGGGGCAGAAACCTTACTTCAACAGACGTTCATCTGGCGGACAGGCCTCGGCGGCCACAGTTGCCAGCGCCGGCGCGGACGCGACCTCGCTGAACATGCGTTTTTGCAACCAGAAAGCCACGTTGACCAGCCCGATCATTACCGGCACCTCGATCAACGGCCCGATGACCGCGGCGAAAGCCGCTCCGGAGTTGATGCCAAAGACCGCTACGGCCACCGCAATCGCCAGTTCGAAGTTGTTGCTGGCGGCGGTAAAGGCCAGCGTGGTGGACTTGCTGTAATCCGCCCCGATGCGGTGTCCCATCCAGAACGAGACCAGGAACATCAGCACGAAGTACAGCACCAGCGGGATGGCGATGCGCACCACATCCAGCGGGATTTCCACAATCAGGTCGCCTTTCAGGCTGAACATCACCACGATGGTGAAGAGCAGCGCTACCAAAGTCAGCGGGCTGATTTTGGGGACGAATTCCTGGTGGTACCATGCCTTGCTCTTGATGCGAATCAGCACGAAGCGCGTCAGGAAGCCGGCCAGGAAGGGAATGCCCAGGTAGATGAACACCGATTTGGCAATTTCCCCGATGGTGATTTCCACCAGGCTGCCTTGCAGGCCGAACCAGGTTGGCAGCACGGTGATGAAGATGTAGGCGTACACGCTGTAAAAGAGCACCTGGAAGACACTGTTGAAGGCTACCAGCCCGGCGGCGTATTCGCTGTCACCGTGCGCCAGTTCGTTCCACACAATGACCATGGCGATACAGCGCGCCAGCCCAATCATAATCAGCCCGACCATGTATTCGGGATAATCACGCAGGAAGATGACCGCCAGGGCGAACATCAGCACCGGCCCGATGACCCAGTTTTGCAGCAGCGAGAAGCCGAGCACCTTCCAGTTGCGGAAGACCTCGCCCAGTTCTTCGTAATGCACCTTTGCCAGCGGCGGGTACATCATCAAAATCAGGCCGATGGCGATGGGAATGTTGGTCGTCCCCACCGAGACGGCCGCGTTGAAGTCCTTGACCGCCTGCGGGAAGAGAAAACCGATGCCGACCCCAACGGCCATTGCCAGGAAAATCCACAGCGTCAGGTAGCGGTCGAGTGTGGAAAGTTGTTTTTGCATGAGACGAAGAAACTCCTTGAAGATTTGACGTGGTTGGGTCACAGAGATGACCCGCAGTGCAATTTGTCTATGGGCGGGTGGTACATGCCGGACAGCCGCAGCCGGCGACCTTTGCAGCGGGTTCCGCTATGGAAAGGGACTCCGGCCCGGCCAGTGTCGCAGCCGTTTCCAGCAGGGAGAGCAACCGGACGTCACTCAGCCGGTAGTAGATGAAGCGCCCCTCGCGGCGGGTTTGCAGCAACCCGGCCTTGCGCAGCGCCATCAGGTGCTGCGAGATGTAGGCCTGCCGGTAGCCCAGCGCGGCTTCCAGATGGCAGACGCAGGTTTCGCCCTCGCCGATGGTTAGCAGGATGCGGATGCGCGCCGGGTGACTGACCTGCCGCAATACCCGGCTGATTTTCTTTGCCGTGGGGTTGCTGTTCATGCTCATGTCCCTATTCTAAAACATATTCAAAAATACGAATATGTTGTGTTCGTCACGACGTCCCGTGATGACTGTCATAAATTTCGGCCTCTATCCCCTATCCTGCTCCTGCAACAGGGCTTCGATTTTGCGCCGCAGCGCCGGAAGGCGGAGTTTCCCCCCGCTGGAAAAGACTTCCCCGTTGACCAGCACCAGCGGCAATTGGGCGTCCGGCGGAAGAGATGGACAGTCGGGGTCGAACAGGTCGTGGTAGCGCACCTGCACGGCGTCGCCGAAGCGCGTCCGCAGTTGACCGGCCGCCCAGTTAGCCAGGCTGCGCCAGGTGTCCTTCACGCCGTCAGCGCAGGCCACCGGCGCGCCGATGATATCCACGACAACCGGCGCGCTCATGCGGTCACCTGTTCCCCGTAGAGCAACTCGCCCAGTTTGGTCAGCATGTCCAGGCCGTGCACTTCCCCTTCAAGCAGCGGGATGGGCACCACCGGCACGTCAAAGCGTTCGCGGATTTCGGCCAGGTACTTCTCTTGCATGGCGCGCCGCGCCCGGACGAAGGGGGTATCGGCCTGCTCGGCCGGGATGACCATGTTGGCGACGGCCAGCCCCGGTTTCACGCCGACCGTCCCCAGTTCCTGCGCTGCCCGCCAGGCTTCCAGAACGGGCGTGGATTCGGGAATCATGACGAAGGCGAAGGTGCTTTGGGCCGGGTCGGACATCATCTCGATGACCTGTCCAAAGCGCTGTTTGGCCACATCGTCCGCCGCGGCGGTTTCGACCGAGGCGAAGACCTTGACGTCAATTTGCTTGCTCCAGTCCACCGGCAGTTCCAGCAGGCGCAGCGTGTGCCCGGTCGGCGCGGTGTCGAAGACCACCACGTCCCAATCGCCCTGGGATGCGAACTCGATGAATTTGTCGAAGGCGGCGATTTCTTCGGTGCAGGGGGAGTTGAGTTCTTCTTCCATCACGCGGATGGCGGCTTCGGGGCGGCCGCGGCGGCGGGCATCATCGAGGATGCGCTGCTTGTAGGCTTCGGCGGTCGCCTTGGGGTCGATTTTGGCGGCCAGCAGGCCGGGCAGCCCCGGCACAGGGGTTGGTTCGTCGCCGACGGGCGTGTCGAGCACGTCGGCCAGGTGCGCGGCGGGGTCGGTGGTCAGCAGCAAGGTCTTGTAGCCCTGCCGCGCCAGCCAGAGGGCGGTGATGCAGGAAGCCACGGTCTTGCCCACGCCGCCCTTGCCGGCGAAGAAAACCGTCCGGCGGCGGCCATCCGGCAGCAGCCGCGCCCGCACGTCGGCCCTAACCCCTGGTTCCTCTCCCAGGGGGAGATGGGAATCCGGCTCAGGTACAGGCAGGATGGATTCAGGTGCCACGCCGTCGAAGAAAATCCGGCCCACCTGCCGCAGGCGGTGGACGCCCTTGATTTCGCCCGCCAGAAGGGGCATGCGCTGCTGCGGGCAGTCGAAGGTGCGCTCGATTTCGGTCAGGTAGCGGGCCTGCATGGCGGCGCGCGCCGCGAAGAGCGGGTTTTGCGTCCCATCCGGCGGGATGACTCCGTTGATAATCAGTTGCACGTTGCGGATGCCGAGTTTGCCGAGTTCGTCCATCGCCCGACGGGTTTCGCGGATGGCCAGCGCTTCCGGCTGCAGCACGAAGACCAGGCGGGTGCGGACGGGGTCGCGCATCACCTGCAGGGCGCGGGCGTATTTGTGGCGCGCGTCCTGGATGGCCGCGGCCGGCCCCAGGCAGGTCTGCCCGCTGCCGGCGCTGGCCGCGTCGATGGCCTGGGTCCACTCGGCGGGCAGTTCCAGCAGGCGGATGGTGTGGCCGGTGGGGGCGGTGTCGAAAATCACCAGGTCGAAGGGTGCGCCGTCGCCGGTGGGGTCATCGAGGAAGTCGGTAAAGCGGTCGAAGGCGGCCACTTCGGCCGTGCAGGGGCCGCTCATCTGCTCTTCCATCACCTGCACGATTTGCGGCGGGAAGGCGGCGCGGATGGGCTGCATGGCGCGGTCGATGTATTCCTGGGTGGCCGCGTCGGGGTCGATTTCCATGGCGAAAAGCCCCGGCGCCGCGGCGATGGGGGTCACCCGGTGGCCGATTTCCTGCTCGAACACGTCGGCCAGGTTGGATGCCGGGTCGGTGGTGACGAGCAGGGTGCGCTGGCCTTCGTCGGCGGCGCGCAGGGCGTGCGCGCAGGCCATGCTGGTCTTGCCCACGCCACCCTTGCCGGAGAAGAAGATGAATTGGGTCATGCGGCGTCCCCCTGGAGCGCGGCGCGGACTTCGTCCAGCGTCGGGTACGCGCCGACCTTGATGATTTTGCCGCGTACCACGGTGATGGGCAGGGCGTCCATCTGCTTCTCCCGGACGAGTTGCATCACGGCGGGGTTGCCCAGGAAGGCGTTTGGGTGGCTGGTCATCTGGTAGCGTTCCACGCGCAGGTTTTCTCCCTGCAGCGTGAGCACCATCTGGTTGACGTCCAGCAGCGTCTGGTCGAGGGTCGGCCCGCACAGACCGGTGGGACAGCACATGGGTGGGTCGAAGAATTCCACGTCGGCGGGAGCCGATTTTTGGGGCACGGTTTCCAGATTTTGGATGAGTTGGGGCATGGCGGTTGGTCTCCTGGGGTGGGACAACTGCAAACAGTTGCGCTATGTTTCGGAATCGGCGGGGTGGACGGCATCCAGCGGAATGAGGCGTCCCTGCGGCCCGCAGGCCGGGTGACGCGGCTGGATGCGCTGCGGGTCGAAGAACGCGCCGAAGGCGGCGTTCAGTTGCTCCAGCGCGGCGCGGTTGACGGCGTAGTACACCCAGCGGGCGTCCTGTGCGTCGCGCGTCACGTCCACCAGGCCGGCGTCTCGCAGTTTGGACAGGTGGTGTGAAATCAGGTTGGGCGCCATCTGGAGGGCGTCGCCGAGTTCGCAGTTGCACTGCACGCCCTGCATCAGCAGGTTGAAGATGCGCAGGCGCTTCGGCTCGGCGAGGACTTTCAGCCAGCGGGAAAGTTGTTCCAGGTCGGGTTCGGGGGGATAGTTCAACATGGGTTGAATTATATGCCGG
>DAOTWV010000318.1:0-3363 GCA_034435695.1 Anaerolineales bacterium
GTCAGGGTAAAAGGACGTCCAGACTCTATAGTTATCGGCATAACATTGTACGCCTGTAGACGAAGTGATGGACTAAGTTGATAGTCAACCCAATGATTTGCTTTCGACGGCAACTGGCTGTCAGGTATTCTATCAATCAATATCCGAGTATCCCTTAAGAATAGTTCAGGGTACATTCCACCAGCTTCTTCAACCGCAACCCAACTTTGATGAAAAAAATCAAGCGCCTGCAACTTGTTTCCCTGAACCGCTTCCATTTCAGCAAGACTGCGCAAGTAGCGCGCCCTGTCGGCAGGAGCATCCTCAAACTGCAGTAGCAGTTCCAGGGATTTTTGAATATTTCCCAACAATAGCGGTTCTGAATTTACGTATACCAGAATAGCAGAGCCAAAATTGTAAAACTGATAACTCATGGTTCGCTCAAATTTTTACGAGTTTGAGAAATTGAGGTAAGCTCTTGGTATGACCGAAGAGCTTACTATTACCAGTCAACGAGTAGATGATATTCCGTTGTTGATTGCCCAGATGGAGCGGATGGGTTTGCCCCAGCATCTGGATGTGCAGTTTCCGGTTCATGGTAACTGGCAAGGGGTGAGTTTGGGTTGGACGGCCACCTGTTGGTTGGCGTACATTCTGTCCGAAGGGGACCACCGGCTGAGCCATTTGCAAAGCTGGGCCGAAGGGCGATTGGAAACGCTGCAGATTTGCACGGCGCAGGAGATACGGTTGTTGGATTTCAGCGATGACCGGCTGGCCCTGTTGTTGCGAAGGTTGAGTGATGATGAGAGCTGGGCTAGTTTTGAGCAGGAACTGAACAGCCATCTGGTGCGGATATACGAGTTGGGAACGGAGCGAGTGCGGATTGATACCACCACGAAGAGTGGATACTGGACGGTGACGGAAGGGGGGTTGTTTACCTTTGGTCACAGCAAAGACCATCGGCCTGACCTGCCGCAGGTAAAGGTGGTGCTTTCGACGTTGGACCCTTTGGGGATGCCGTTGGCGACTGAAGTGGTAGCCGGTCATCGAGCGGACGACCCCTTGTATCGGCCGGCGATAGAGCGGGTGCGCCAGAGTTTGAACAAACGGGGCTTGCTGTACATTGGAGACAGCAAGATGGGGGCCAGAGAAACCCGGGCCGAGGTTGAAAGCGGGGGGGATTATTATCTGTGTCCCTTGTCGCTGACCCAATTGTCTGAGGAAGGAATACAGGCCTACCTGGAACCGGTCTGGAACGGGCAACAACCGTTGACAGACATTTATCGGGCGCTTGAACCGGAGAAGTCCCAGAGCATTGCGGTTGGTTTTGAACGACAGGCAGAGATGAGGGTCAACATGGCTGGCAGGGTGGTCACCTGGACCGAAAGGCGACTGGTTATCCGGTCGTTGTCGCAAGTCGAGGCGGCTCAGAAGCGGCTGATGGAGCGAATAGACAGAGCACGACAAGCGATTGAACAGTTGAATGAACGCAAACGGGGCAAAAAACGGTACACCGGGGCGGATGAACTGCGTCAAGCCGGGCTGAAACTGCTCCAGAAGTACAAGGTAGAAGGCCTGTTGAATATTGAGATAGAGGAGACCTGTCATCAACGTCAGATACGGCACTATGGAAAGCGACCGGCACGGGAAGAGAAAGTGCGAAGCTACCGGATTTCGGCCACCGTTGATGAGGCCAGAGTTGCCGAAACCCTGCAGCAGACCGGCTGGCGGGTATACGCCACCAATGCGCCGGCAGAAAAACTGTCTTTGACACAAGCAGTGTTGGCCTACCGGGAGCAGTATATCATCGAACGGGGATATGGCCGCTTGAAAGGCAAACCCCTGTCTCTCAGCCCAATGTACCTGGAACGGGATGACCACGCCACAGGACTGATCCGGTTGCTGTCTATTGGCCTGCGAGTGTTGACCCTGCTGGAGTTTCTGGTACGCCGCCGGTTGGCTCAGGAACAAAGCCAACTGACTGGACTGTATGCCGGCAACCCCAAACGAGCCACTGCCCGCCCCACCGCAGAACGGCTCCTGGCGGCCTTTAAGGGGTTGACCCTGACTCTGATTGTAGAACCTAACCGTCACCTGCGCCATCTGACACCGCTTTCTGATTTACAGCATCGTATTTTAAATCTGCTGGACTTCTCACCAGAAGTCTATACCCGCTTGACTACCAATTTTGTCAAACCACCATAAAAAATGAGCGAACCATGAGTAAAATGATTGGAGTTTAGACAAAATCATTTACAACAAGGATAGAGATTTGACATAAAAGGTGGAACCGGGCAAAGTTGAGGTTATGGATAACGGAACTCAACTTTCCCGGTTCCGTGAGATATTATACCAGAACCTTGACAAAAGAGCCGATGCCATCCTGAATTTTGTAGACGCCTTGAGCAGCAGCACCGGGGCCACCAGCGTGGTCGAATTGAGCCTGAACCCGCTGTTCGAGCGAAGCTACAGCAGTGTCTATGCCGCTCAGCAGGACTTCTCACTACCCCAGGAGAAGCTGGTCCAGGTCTTGCAACCGGCCCTTCCCCAGAGCCGGCAACGCAGTTTCTGGCAGGTCAGTCTGGACGTGACACCCTGTCCCCGGCTTTATGCCAGCACTCTGAGCGACCGGTCGATGGTCTATCAGCCCACGGTGGTGCGGGGCAACAAGCCGGTCACCATTGGACACCGGTATTCCTGGCTGTTTCTGCATCCGGAACGGTCGCCGGGGACGCCGCCCTGGGTAGTACCGTTGTCCGTCCGGCGGGTGAAGAGTGATGAAGATGGCGAACTGGTCGGGGCGGAGCAGGCGTTGAGCCTGCTGGCGGAACTGCCCATTGGGGCGGAGCTAACGGTTTGTACGGCGGATGCGGCCTACAGCAAGCCGGAATTTCTGCTCCGGCTGACCGAACAGGAAAACCTGGTGGCGGTAGTGCGGGTGCGGAACAATCGGGTCTTTTACCGGCGCTATGAGCCGTCCCCGAGAGAACCCAAGCCGAAGGGACATCCCCGCTGGTATGGGGAGAAGATGAAGCTCAACGACCCGACGACCTGGCTGCCGCCCGACCAGGAGACGGAGATACCGTGGCAACCCCATCGGGGAGAACCTCGCCGGCTGCGTATCCGAGCCTGGTACAAGATGGTGCAGCGGGGCAAAAAGGGATACCGCGGCCATGAACACCCCTTTATCCTGGTCTGCTACGAACTGCTCAAGCCGGATGGACAGCCCGTCCACCGGCGACCGGTCTGGCTTATCATCTTCGGGCCACGTCGGACAGAAATCGACGTACGGGAGGCCGTGCCGGCCTATATCCAGCGGTATGATGGCGAACACTTCTTCCGCTTTGGCAAACAGCACCTGCTGATGACTGCCAACCAGACGCC
>DAOTWV010000319.1:0-7669 GCA_034435695.1 Anaerolineales bacterium
AAAGGTGGTAGACTAGGGAAAACCCAAAAAGGAGCGAAAAAAGTGACACGAGAAATGTCCCGGGATCGGCGAAAGGCTGCGTTTGAGAAAGCGGCGGGGAAGATGTTTGAGGAGATGGAAGAATGGTATGATGCCCATCCAAATGCGACGTTTGAAGAGATAGAGCAGCAGGTGCGGGAGAAACGACGCGAACTAATGGGGAAAGGGCTGAGCATATTGGTCAATGGGCGGAGCACGGGGCAGCAGGTGGAGGCGCCGCTGTGTCCACGATGTGGGGGAAAGATGAAATTTGCAGGGTATCGGAGGAAAGAGATATGGGGGTTGGAAGGCAAAAGCCGTCTAGAGCGAGCGTATTACGTCTGTGCCCAAGGATGTGGGGAGGCGTTTTTTCCCCCTGGATGAGCGTTTGAAGTTGATGAGGGGGCATTGGAGTGGGGGAGCGAGGCGGGTGATGGTGAAACATGGGCTGATGGCGCCTTCGTTTGAGCGAGGAGCAGAATTGTTCACAGAGAGTGTGGGGTTGGCAGTATCTGGAGAGAGTGTGAGGCAAGTGACGGAGGGGTTTGGAGAGCGGATTGAGCAGAAGCGGAGAGATGAGGCAGAAAGCGTGTATGCTGAGGAAGCGCCACAAGCAGTGGAAGCGGTGGTGGAAGTGCACGACAGCCTGGCAGAAGCGGAGGGGGTTAATCTGTCCAGTGATGGGGGGATGATTCACGTGCGAGAAGAGGGCTGGCGGGAAGTGAAGATGAGTGTATGGTCGGAGATTGTGATGGAAGAACAAGGAGAGGGGCAGGATGTACGTTTGAAGCGTCATAGTTATCAGGTAGGGCTATGGGATGCGGACACCTTGGGGCAATATCAGTACCTGGAGGGGGCTCGCCGCGGGGTGAAGCGGGGGCAACGAATGAGCAGCGTCAACGATGGGGCGCCATGGATTGAGCGCGTGACGACAACCAACTACCCTGAAGCGGCGATGATCCTCGATTGGACGCACGCCTGCCAGCATGTGAAAGCGGCAAGCGAAGCCGCCCTGGGAAGCGAGCAAGGCCGCACTTGGTATACCCAACAGAAAGAATGGCTGTGGGATGGATATCCGGAGCGTGTCATGGCTGCATTGCAAGAGTTGCAAGAGACCACGCAAGGGCAAGTAGAAGAAGTGGGGCAAACGCTTGCTTACATCACTCCCCGGTGTTCCATGATGTACTATGACGCATTCCGCTCCCAGGGATTTCCAGTAGGAAGCGGCACGGTGGAAAGCGGTATCCGCACTGTCGTGCAGCACCGGATGAAACGCCAGGGGCGAGGCTGGAAAGCAGAATATGCTCAGAGCATGCTGGCTGCCCTGGCCGAGTGCCACAGCGGCCGCCTGGACGCCCTTTGGCAGGAACTCTCCTGATTTCTCCTACGCTTCCTTGCTATACCCCAGCACACAACCGCAATACAAATAGCAGGCTATTCATGGTAAACTAAAAACTGTGAATTGCGGGCTTCGTCAAACGTTATTTCCTTCCCTTGCATCATGCCAGTTATCTCTGCTGCAACCCAAATCCTTTTCATCAGCATCCTGCTGGGCAGTGTCACCCTGGTCAACCTGGGTCTGGCGACCTATGCTTTCCGAAATTCAGAACGCCCCAGCAATGTGACCTTCGGGGGGATGAGTGTGGCTATCGCCTGGTGGGCGTTCTGCTACATGCTGTTTGTGCTGGTACCCTCCCCAGAGGTGCGCTACGCCTTCAACCGCTTGAAATACGTTGGGGTGCTGACTCTGGGGGTCTTATGGGTGGTGTTCGCCATGCAGTACACCCAGCGGAAAACCTGGTGGCTGACACGCAAAGGACTGGTAACGCTGGCCGCCCCGGCTGGCATCCTGCTTCTTATCGTGCTCACCGATGGCTGGACACACTGGTGGTGGCCGCAAACTAACCTTCCCGGAGGATTGGTACCGCACCACACGCACGGCCTGCCCTACTACCTGCAACTGGTCTTCTCCTACGGGTATATGCTCTGGGGCATGCTACTGTATATCGCCGCCTATGCCCAGAGTGGACAACTGTACCGCCTGCAAATTCGGTTTCTGTTGCTAGGCGCAGTCATTCCCGTAGCAGGCAACCTGCTTTCACAGTTTTTGCCCGGCACCCTGGGATGTCACCCCCTTCCTGTTCACGTTCAGCACCGGGCTTTTTGCCTACGCCATCTTTCGCTACCGCTTTCTCCATGTAGTGCCCATTGCTCACCACACCGTCTTGCAACAAATCCCTGAAGGTGTGGTCATCATGGACACTACCCAGCGTGTGCTGGATATCAACCCCGCAGCCGCCGAGGCTTTGCACATCTCCCCCGATGATATCCTTGGCGTGCCGTTATCCGAGCGCCTGGCGCAACCCATGTTCAAGGCGCTCCTGACCGACATCGCCCAATCTCCCATTGAGGAGACTGTCTCCCACGATGTGCAATTGAGCAATGGCAGCACCTATCACGTCCAGGGTGCCCCTCTCTGGCATGGCCGTACGGGGCAAATCATCGGGCGCATCATCCTGCTGCAGAACATTACCGAACAGGTAAATGCCCGCAAACAGGCAGAAACCCTGTATGAGCAGGCCGAGCGCGAACGCCAGCGACTGATTACCACCCTCAACAGCGCATCGGAAGGTATCATTCTGCTCGATACGGAAGACAACGTCACAACCAGCAACCCCCCTGCCAGCAAGGTGTTGCCCTACACGCATCTGCGCGAATTTCCTGAGGCCTTGCGCGATGCGGTACAGCAGGCCAGGCAGCAAAAAGAAACCGTGCGCGTGGAAATCCCTCTCAACCAGCAAACATTCCACGCCAGCATCGCACCCGTGCCCGGTTTCGGTATGGTCATTACCCTGCATGATATCACGCCACTGACCGAACTCATGCGCCTGAACACCGAACTACTGAGCATGCTCTCCGAAGACCTGCGCGGTCCCCTCAGCACCATCTCCGGCGAGGCTCGCCTGGCACAGGTTGACCAACTCAGCCCCCAGGAATACGCCCGCATTTTCTCCCGCATTGATGCCAATGCACGCCGTCTGGCCAACTTTGTCAGTGATATCCTGACCATCTCTCGCCTGGAAAGCGGCGTACACCCCAGGGCAGCCTTCAACCCGGTGATGATGGACAAAATCGCCGAACAGGTGGTCAACGATTTGAGTGACATGGCACGTTCCAAAGGGCTGCTGATACGCATCGAGGCACACCCTCACCCGCCTTTCTACGGAGACAGCCGCCTGCTGGAACAAATGTGGCGCAACCTGGTAGACAACGCCATCAAGTACACTGACACCGGCTTCATCACCGTCAAAGTGCACACCGAAGGCCGCTTCCTCATCGGCCAGGTCAGCGATACTGGACACGGCATCTCCCCGGACGCATTACCCCACATCTTCGAGAAGTTCTACCGCCTGCAAAACACCGACGTCAAAGGCATCGGCATCGGCCTCACCCTGGTGAAAAACATCGTCGAGCAGCATGACGGTACCATCAGCGTGGAAAGCATCCCCGGCAAAGGCACCACCTTTACCATGCGCTTCCCGTTACAAGAAATGCAGAATGATGACGGTGGACGGTAGACCGTACATCGTACCCCGTACTCCGTACTCCGTACCCCGTACATCGTACCACGTATCACGTACCAGGTACCAGGTAACCGACCAGCCGACCAAACGACTAACAGACTAACGGACTAACCGACCAACAGACCAACCGACCAGACGACTAATAGACTACTAGACTAACAAAACCATGCAAGACTTAATCGAACGCCTCACATCCCTGGATGCCCAAATCCAGCGTATCTGGAGGTATCTTTGACCTGCCGGCCAAAGAAACCCAATTGAACGAACTCTCCCGCAAGGCAGAAGACCCCGCCCTGTGGAACGACCCGCAAGAAGCCCAAAAAATCATGCGGCAACTCTCCCTGCTGCGGGATGAAGTCGGCGCGTGGCAGACCCTGCGCAACCGTACCCAGGACGCGCTCGAACTGGCGCAAATGGAAGACGACAGTTTGCGCGCCGAACTGGAAGAAGAAACCCAAAGCCTGGAACAGGAATTCGCCCGCCGCGAACTGCGCGCCATGCTCAACGGTCCACACGACCGCAGCAACGCCCTGCTAAGCATCCACGCCGGCGCGGGCGGCACCGATTCCCAGGACTGGGCCGAAATGCTCCAACGCATGTACCTGCGCTGGATGGAAAACCGCGGCTTCAAAACCGAAATCCTGGACTACAGCCCCGGCGAAGAAGCCGGCATCAAAAGCGTCACCATCGCCGTCGAAGGTCCCTACGCCTACGGCTACCTGCGCCCCGAAAAGGGCGTCCATCGCCTCGTGCGCCTCTCCCCCTTCGATGCCGCCCATCGCCGCCACACCTCCTTCGCCCTCGTCGAAGTCCTGCCGCAAGTCGAAGATGATACCGAAATCGTCATCAACCCCAACGACTTGCGGATAGATGTGTACAAATCCGCCGGCGCGGGCGGCCAAAACGTGCAAAAGAACGCCACCGCGGTGCGCATCACCCACCTGCCCACCGGCCTGGTCGTCACCTGCCAGAACGAGCGCTCCCAGACCCAAAACCGCGAAAACGCCATGCGCGTCCTCAAAGCCCGTCTGCTGGAAATCAAAGAACGCGAACGCGCCGAAGAACTGGCCGAACTGCGCGGCGAATACACCAAAGCCGAATGGGGCAGCCAGATTCGCTCCTACGTCCTGCACCCCTACCAGATGGTCAAAGACCACCGCACCAACTACGAAGTCGGCAACGCCCAGGGCGTGCTGGACGGCAACCTGGACGGCTTCATCGAAGCCTACCTGCGCGCCAATGTCGGCAAAAACTAACCGCCACCGTAATCGCACATGCCACAAGAGGATGAAAGCCCTGTCTTTCATCCTCTTGCTGCTTTTCACCACCACCGCCTGCATCCCCCTCACCGATTACGAAAACACCCAGGAAGACGCCCGCGAAGCACTCGTCTATCTGGACGACACCCATCGGGCACAGCAAACCCTGCGCTTGCGGCGTGTACCGGCAGACACCATCACCCTGTGGATAGCCCACCCCGTAGAGGGCGCGCCTCCCGCCACCAGTTTGACTCTCACCCTGGAAGGGCGCGGCCCACGCGGCCCCCAGCGGGTCAGCCGCACCTACGAGATAGCGCACACCACAGCCCCAACCGCCTCCCCCTTTCCCCTCCCCCCGGCAGATTTTTCCTCCGGACAGACTGTCACCCTCACCTTGCAGGCCCGCGGCGGCGGCCTGTGGCTCTACGGCCGCGCCGAAGAGGCCTACCCGGAGGGCGCACTCACGCTGCTCTCCGACGGGCAAACCACGGATGAGGGAGGGCAGACGACAGATGACAGACCACAGACGACAGACAACAGACGACAGACGACAGACGACAGACCACAGCCCACAGAGCAGCCCGGCGACCTGGCCTTTCGCCTGACCTACGACTACGGCCCCCGCGCCCTGCTGGAAGACATCCGCGCCACCCTGCCGCACCTGTGGCTGCTGCTCCCCCTCTCTGCCCTGCTGCTCCTGCCCGGCCTCGCACTGGGAGGGTTGACGGGAGACGGCAGACCGTTGACCCTGGACCACAGACCACAGACCACAGACGATAGACCGTTCACCGTCCATCGTCCACCCTCCACCGTCCACCACCCACCGTCCACCGTCCACCGTCCACCGTCCGCATTCTGCATTCCCCATTCTGCATTCACCATTCTGCATTCCCCATTCCCTATCCCCCTCGCCGCCGCCTTCTGGCCCCTCCTCCTCGCCTGGACGACCCTCCTCGGCCTGCACTGGACGCGCGCTACCCTTCTCGGCCTCGGCGTCGTTCTCCTGCTCTTCGTCGTACTACGTACAAGGTACCACGTATCACGTACCACGTATCACGTACCACGTACCAAGTACCATGTACCACATACGACGTACCAGGTATCACGTACCCCCGCCCCATCACTGCCTCACCTCCTCATCCTCTTCACCCTCGTCCTGGCAGTGCGCCTCATCATGACGCGCGACCTGGCCGCCCCGCCGTGGGTGGATTCGGTACACCACAGCCTCATCACGCGTCTGATACTCGAAAACGGGACATACCCAGCCACCTACGCCCCCTACGCCCAAACAGCCAACGCCCACTACCACAGCGGATTCCATGCCCTGGTGGCGGCTTTCGTTCTGCTCTCCGGCCTGGAAATCCCCATTGCCATGCTCATCCTGGGACAGGTACTCAATGCCCTGGTCAGCACGCTGGGCGTGTACACCTTCACCCGTGCCCTGCGCTTTCCCCACCGCACCGGCCTGTTTGCCGCCCTGATTGCCGGAGTTTTCACCCCCATGCCGGCCTACTACCTCAGTTGGGGACGCTACACCCAGTTGGCCGGCCTGCTCCTGCTCCCCGCCGCATTTGCGGCATGGACGACGGACGACGGACAACAGACCACGGACGACGGACCGTTGACCGTTGACCGTAGACCGTCCACCGTCCACCGTCCACATTCTGCATTCCCCATTCTGCATTCTGCATTCTCCATTCTCCATTCCGCCTTCCGCATTCTGCCTTTGCCCCTCCTCCTCGCCGGCCTCGCCCTCACCCACTACCGCGTCGCCGCCTTTCTGGCAATCCTCATCCTGGCCTGGGAACTCACCCATCTGGGACGCGGCACCCTCCGCCGGCTGCCCGCCCGGCTGGGTGCCGTGGTGCTCAGCCTGCTGTTGGCCTCGCCGTGGCTGTGGCCTGCGCTACAAGGCTTCATTGCCCCCAAGACGGCTACCTGGAGTCAAAACACGACCCGCCTCCCATGGTTCAACGACTTCGCCTGGCGTTACCTGACTGCCGGCCTGGGACGTTACACCCTGGGGCTGGCCGTCCTCGGCCTGGGCTGGGCGCTGTGGAAGCATCGCCGGGCAGCCCTGACACTCATCCTGTGGGTTGCGGGCATGTTCCTGCTGGCAAATCTCGGCGCGCTGGGGCTGCCGGGACGCACCTGGGTCAACAACACCTCGGTGGAAATCAGCCTCTTCCTGCCCATCGCCGCCCTCGGCGGGCTGTTTGTGGATGCCTGGCTGAGCGCCATCGACCGCGCCCTCCGTACCCGGCACCTGGCACCTGACACCTGGCACCTGGCACCTGCCGCCTGGCACCTGACACCTGACACCCGGCACCTGGCACCTGACACCCGGCACCTGACACCTGACACCTGGCATCTGCTACCTGCCATCTGGCACCTGACGCGTACCGTCCTGCTCATCGCCGCCGCCTTCTACGGGTTGCGTACCACCCTGGGCATCCTCAACCCCGTCACTATTTTGTTTCACGAGCGCGACCGCGCCGCCATCCAGTGGATTGACCGCAACCTGCCCCCTGATGCCCTGATACTCATCAACCCCGCCCCGTGGGGCTACGGCCTGTACGTCGGAGCCGACGGCGGGTACTGGATTACCCCCCTCACCGGGCGTCGCACCCTGCCGCCGACTCTGCTCTACGGTTGGGGGCAGCGCGCCGAAATCCAGCGTGTCAACGCGCAAAGCGCCCACCTGCTGGAAATCGCGTCAGACGCCGAGGCGCTGGCCGCCTTCATGCGCGAAACCGGCGCTACACACCTGTACATCGGGGTGCGCGGCGGCCCATTTTCGGCGGATAC
>DAOTWV010000320.1:0-2578 GCA_034435695.1 Anaerolineales bacterium
AGTCGGTCGGCGTGCTGCCCCAGGCCTGCCCTGAGCCGGTCAAAGGATGGTAAAGTTGCCTATGCCAGCAAGCAAGAATTTCTACTTCTCAAGCGCAACCATCCAACCCACTGGCTCCACATCTTCTGCAATGACTGCCGCAAAGCCTTGCACAATGTCAATCAAAATGACTCGCTGGTGTTTCTTCGCATATCGGTCTACTACCAGAAACTGTGTGCTATCCGGTGACCAAATTGGAACTGATGGCATACCCCTGATCGGGATGCAATAATCCGTTACTGTCTGAGTTTCTGTATCCAGTAAGGCCACGTGCGTCTCGTTCACGTCATACCAGTCTTCGAGATACATGGCAATATACCGGCCATCCGGCGACCAGCTGAACGAGCGGCCTGGCAGATAACTCGTTGCCAGGCCAAAATGGGTCAACTGGTTGACCTGCCCATCACGATCTGCCTGATAAAGTTCGATGGTCACCCTTTCGTCCGCACGCGAGGCCAGAAACTGCCCTCGAAACGCAAATTTCGATCCATCCAGAGCCCATCGCGGCAACGGGGTCTCGGACTTGAAGACGGGATAGTAGGCGTAATAATCCTCCATGGTAGTGATGAGTTGGTGCCTTTCGGTATCCCAAAGACCGAGCGTATACATTTCCTCGTCCCCGTCCATATACTGCCATCCATAAACCGCGCGGGTGAGCGCAGGATCGTAAACCACTCCCTGCCAGCCCCAGGCGTTTGTGAGATCCAGAAAATTGGGGTAATCCGGAGAAATGATTTGGCGGTCATCCGTGGCTGGGTTCAAGACCAGATAGGACGCCTGAGCCGGGTATCCATCGGTGGTGGTAATGGGCTGATCATAGGCTAAAAGCAAACGTTGGTCGTCTGTCCATTGCAGTAAAGCCAACCAGTCTGCTTCCCAGGGAGTGGTCATCTGAATTTGTCCGGCTGCATCAGCAAGAGCTATCTCATTCTGAGTTATTCTGTCGTTTGCGTTAATCATTACTCTATTAAAAGCTACCATATTCTTATTTAAGGAGACGACGAAATTATTAAAGCTCTCGTTTTCTCCAGTAATTTTCAAAGAATGCCCAGTAACCATCTCACGCAAAAAAGTTTCAGGGATATAACGCCCATTAGAAATTTGACGGCCATCAAAAATGACGGTGCCGATTGAATCTGCGATATCTGGGAATTCTGGGCTGACTTTGAGACACTGGATCTTTACTTGTGTTTCCGGCGGATAGGTGGGGAGGGGTGTCGCCATTGCCGTGGGAGTTGTTGGTGCGCCGGTCTCTATTGGGGTAACGGTGGTCGCCGGGGAGGGCGGTGAAGATGTAGAAGTTGCCTGTCGAGTTGGAACGTGGGTCAAGACCTGACCGGCAGGTGTGACGGAAGTCGGTTTTAGCGTGTTCGTTGGTGTCATGCGTTCTCCACATCCGCCTAATGAAAGTGTCAGGAGTGAGAAAAGGAAAAAGAGTTTTTTAGCGATCATCATTGTTCTCCGTAATGGAAGTGCGGTTCTATTTACTCAAGGACATGTCCACATTCAGATTTTGCCAATATTTCACCTGGTTGATTGACATGATCACAAAGTTTGAAGGGACAAAATAGTACACTGTGTTGCTGGCTGTACCATTCACTACATTGGTTGGTATGTGGTACTGCGTGCTGAGCGTTTTCCCTCCCTTAATATTCCCCCAGGTTGATGGCCCCGCGTTGCGGTCCCAGGTCACCACTGAATCAGGGCTAACCGCTGAAGAACCGATCCCTTGTATCTGCGCTCGGCTCGCATGATGGTTGCGGCCATATAGCTGGATGGCATCAGATTGAGGGTCTTTTAACAAAGAACTCCCGCCATCGATTTGCGATGCAATAAAATTGAACACAGCATTGGAACAAACCCCGCCGACTTTACAGGTGGCAGGATTGTAGCCACCAACGTAAAGATTCTGAGCAAAGACAGTAGCAATGGCATCTGCGGTTTCTGGGTCACCACCTGCTTCGAACAAAATATATAAGCCAAAGAACTCTTCTGGTGTGAGAACACCAATCTTGTTATCATTCCACCAGCCCGGCGTATTTCTAAATTCTTCATAGCGAGCATAGATATCTGCTCCGCCATATTTGCGTTTGTATTTTTTTCCAGATTCAGTAGTAGCGGGGTCTCCTGCATGCGTCAGTAATTTGAGATCCACAGTAGAACATACTTCTGCTTCCGCATATTTGCTATCACAATATCCATGCCCGCTCGGATTGGTGTACCGCAGCGGATTGTTCAGCGCGTACGCGTAGCGGTCCCACGCCAGGGGACTTCCCGCGCCGGGGATGAGGGTGTCGGCCTGGGCGAATCTTCCCAGTGACGGGTCGTACCAGCGGGCATTATAGTACATCAGGCCGAAGCCTGCCCTGAGCGAGTCGAAGGGGCGTCCATCATGCTGTCCCACAGGGATGCTCCGCTGCGCTACGCGACGTTGGCCGGTGTAAGTGTAGTCGGTCGGCGTGCTGCCCCAGGCCTGCCCTGAGCCGGTCAAAGGATGGTAAAGTTGCCTATGCCAGCAAGCAAGAATTTCTACTTCTCA
>DAOTWV010000321.1:0-12209 GCA_034435695.1 Anaerolineales bacterium
TGCATCCGCAGATGGCGCAGATTACGCAGAGGAAAGAAGAAAAAATCCGTTCAATCTGCGTAATCTGCGGATACTACGCGGTAAATTTGGAATTGCTGACGCATTGCAAAAATTCTGGACAAAACACATCTCTCAGGGTACAATCACATGCTGTGAGTAAACCTGCCACCCTTGCTCACCTCGATACCCTCAAAATCGTTTTTTTAGATTGGAGGGAGTACCTTGCCTAACATCAAATCTCAAGTCAAACGTTTGCGCCAGAGCGAAAAGCGGCGCCTTCGCAACCGCTACTACCGCGGCCGCGCCCGTACCTTCATCAAAAAAGCCCGTATGGCCATGGATGAAGGCAACCTGGAAGCCGCCCGTCAGTTCACCATGCAGGCCGTCAGCGCTCTGGACAAGGCAGCCGAAAAAGGCATTCTGCATAAAAACAATGTTGCCCGCCGTAAGAGCCGCCTGATGAAGCGCCTGGCCGCTTTCGAAAAGGCGCAAGCAGAGTAACTACCTTTGATGTGTAGCCCAGGCATCCCGGTTGTCCGTTACAGCCGGGATGCAGTGGTTAAACGCTCCTTTGCGGCGTAAGGGCAAAATCAGATACCCCCATTTCCTGAGTACCTCTATGTTCAACAAAGAATTACAACACCTGGAAGCCGAAATCCGAGCCTGTTTACAGGCGCACAACGTCCCGATTCCAGAGACGTTCAAATGGGTGCCCGTGCCCTTTTCTGGTGAATGGGGCATTGGCATGGCGTTGTTCCCCCTGGCAGCACAAGAAGCCCGTCAGGCGGGGAAACGTATCAATGTGGGCGCGCGGGCACAGGAACTCGCCGAGGTGTTGGCGAACCACCTGAAAGGGCAGCCGGGGATAGCCCGTCTCGAAGCGGTGCGCGGTTTCCTGAATCTGTACTTCCCCACCGCGGAGTACGCGCGCCGGGTGGTGGATGCCGCTATCGAGCAGGACGAAGATTTTGGACGCGGTACTCCAAAAGGGGAACGCGTCATGGTGGAGTACGCCCAGCCGAATACCCATCATTCATTTCATATCGGGCACTACCGCAACGCCATTCTGGGCGAATCGCTGGCGCGCCTGGTGGAATTCGCAGGCTACGACACCATTCGGGCGGCCTATCCTGGGGATATCGGTCTGGGTGTGATTACCGTATTATGGGCATACGATAAATTTTACAAGGGGCAGGAACCTCAGGGCGTGCATGAACGCGGGCAATGGCTGTTGCAACTGTATGCTGAAGCCAGCCGCATGCTGGAGCCTTCTCCAGACGAAACCCCAGAGCAAAAAGCCCAACGCGAAGCCTGGGATGCGGAACGCCGCGAGATGTTACGCCGCTGGGATGCTGGCGACCCTTATGTGCGTTCCCTGTGGAAAGAAACCCGCGAATGGAGCCTGGAAGAATTGCGCGAAATCTTGCGCACGCTGGATATTCACATTGATGTGTGGTTCTATGAAAGTGAAGTAGATGGACCATCGAAGGCCATCGTTGACGAACTGATTGCCCGCGGCATTGCCGTCGATGAACGTCCAGATGGCCCGGTGATTGTGCGCATCGATGAACAACTGGGGCTGAAAAAAGAAAAATACCGCACGGCTGTCATCTTGCGCAGTGATGGCACCTCACTTTACATCACCAAAGACCTGGCGCTGGCGCAGCAAAAATTCGAACAATACGGCGTAGACCGCTCCATTTACGTTGTGGATACGCGCCAAAGCCTGCATTTTCAACAGGTCTTCAAAATTCTGGAACTGTGGGGCTTTGAACAGGCCAAAAAGTGTTACCATCTGGCCTATGGCTTTGTCAGCCTGCCTGAGGGGGCTATGTCCTCCCGCAAGGGGCGCGTGGTGCTCTTCAAAGAGGTCATGGATGAGGCCCTCGACCGCATGCGCAAAGTCAGTGCGGAGAAGAACCCCGACCTCACTACCGAGGAGCGGGAAGAAGTTGCACGTGTGGTTGGTTTGGGGGCAATGGCCTACGCTATGCTCTCAGTGGACAACACCCGCGACATGGTGTTCGATATGGAGCGCGCCCTCAGTTACGACGGCCGTACCGGCCCCTACATCCAAAACGCACATGTGCGCGCCAACAGCATTTTGCGTAAAGCCGGGGAAATTCCCGATGCCGCGGTCTTTGATTACGACCTCACGACCCAGGAAGTCACCTTGATTGACTTGCTTTCCCGATTCCCTGCGGTAGTGCAGCAGGCCGCCGAAGAATACCGTCCCATGGTCATGGCCACCTACGCGTACGACCTGGCGACGGCCTTCCACACCTTCTACCATGCTGTACCAGTATTGCAAAGCGACGACGAAGCCGTACGGGCTGCCCGCTTGCGGTTGGTGGCCGCAGCCAGAGTGGTGCTGCAAAATGCCCTGTATCTGCTGGATATCGGCGCCCCGCATGTGATGTAACTCCCTATCCCCTCGATGATGCGCGCGTGTGGAGACCCCACACGCGCTTTTTCTCTCCTGCCTCCATGCCGCATTGGAAGAGGGTATAATCTCCCCCATGAGCGATACACAAGACCGCCCCCTCAGCCCGGAACCCAAACCGGATGACCGCCTGGACCACGCCCTGCGCCCCCGTCACCTGGACGAACTGATTGGGCAAGAGCGCGTACGCGAAAACCTGAAAATCCTGATTGCCGCGGCGCGCCAGCGGGGGGAAGCCCTCGACCACGTGCTTTTCTACGGCCCCCCCGGCCTGGGGAAGACTACCCTTTCGCATATCCTCGCCAACGAAATGGGAGTCAATCTCAAGGTAACCGCCGGCCCGGCTATCGAGCGCGCTGGCGACCTGGCCGCCATCCTGACCAACCTGCGGGCAGGCGATATGCTCTTCATCGATGAAGTACACCGCCTGGGGCGCGCTGTGGAAGAGGTGCTCTACCCGGCGATGGAGGATTTCGCCCTGGATATCGTCATCGGCAAAGGCCCCTCTGCGCGTTCCATCCGCCTGAAGTTGCCGCGTTTCACCGTCATCGGGGCGACTACCCGCCTGGCGCTGGTGACCGCACCCCTGCGGGCGCGCTTTGGCGCTGTGTATCGCCTGGAGTACTACGACCTGCCGGCCATGCAGCAAATCATCCAGCGGGCGGCCGACAAACTGGAGGTGCCCGCCGACGAAGATGGCATCATCGAACTTGCCCGCCGGGCGCGCGGCACGCCGCGCGTCGCCCTGCGGCTGCTGCGTCGGGCGCGCGATTACGCCCAGGTACGCGGGGAGGGTATCATCACCCGCCAGATGGCCGAAGAGGCCATGTCTCTGCTCAATGTGGACGCCCTCGGCCTGGATGACATGGACCGCCGCGTTTTGCGCACCATCATCGAAAAGTACAACGGCGGCCCGGTGGGGCTGAGCACCATCGCGGCCTCCATCAGCGAAGAACCCGATACCATCATGGATGTGGTGGAGCCATACCTGCTGCAACTCGGCTTTCTGGAGCGCACTCCCCAGGGGCGCATGGCAACCCGCCGCGCCTACGAACACCTGGGGTTGCCCTATCAGCGCGCCGAGCAGGGACGTCTGCTGTGAACCGGAGAAAACGGCCATGAACCTGGAATCCATCGGACGTATTTTGCTCCTTCTGGGACTGAGCCTGACGGCGCTGGGGGCTTTGTTTTTGCTCCTGGCGCGTTTCGATATCTCGCTGGGGCGTCTGCCGGGGGATTTCCGCTTTCAGAGCGGCAACTTTACCTGTGTTTTCCCGCTGGCCTCCTCGTTGCTGATTTCCCTGCTGCTGACTGTGCTGCTCAACCTGCTGGCGCGGTTTTTGCAGCGTTGATTTTCCCTTATGCGTACTTCCGATTTCGATTACGAACTTCCCCCCGAATTCATTGCCCAGCACCCTGCCGAGCCGCGCGATGCCTCCCGGCTGCTGGTGCTCGACCGCGCCGATGGCAGCATTACCCACCGGCATTTCCGCGATATCGGCGCGTACCTGCGCCCCGGCGATGTACTGGTCATCAATCAGACGCGCGTCATTCCGGCGCGCCTGTATGCCCGCAAAATCCCGACCGGTGGCAAGGCCGAAATTTTGCTCTTGCGACGCGAAGACGAATACACCTGGGAGGCGCTGGTAGGAGGCAAACGCCTGAAGGAGGGCACGCGGCTGCAGGTGGAAGGCGGCCCGCAGGCCGAGGTGGTTGCTGTGCTGGACGGCCCACGCCGCCGTGTGCGCTTCTCTGCTCCCATCGAGCAGCACTTCCCGAAGGCTGGTCACGTTCCCCTGCCGCCCTACATCACCGCGCCGCTGCGCGACCCGGAACGCTACCAGACGGTGTACGCGCGTCAGGCCGGTTCGGTGGCAGCACCGACCGCTGGATTGCACTTCACCCCCCATCTACTCGCGGATTTGCAGGCGCAAGGTGTGGCTGTGGCGCACGTCACCCTGCACGTCGGGCTGGATACCTTTGCCCCCGTCACGGAGGAAACGCCACAGGAGCACAAAATTCACACCGAATGGTGCCAGGTCACCCCACAGGCGGCAGAAATCATCAATCGGGCGCGGCGTACCGGCGGGCGCATCGTGGCAGTGGGCACCACCAGCGTGCGCACGCTGGAAAGCGCGGCACGGCTGGCCGTTCCGGGGGATGCCGTCGCACCCTTCGAGGGGGCAACCGACCTGTTCATTTTACCGGGCTACACTTTTCGGGCGGTGGATGCCATGATTACCAATTTCCACCTGCCAAAATCCACCCTGTTGATGCTGGTGAGCGCCTTCGCGGGGCGAGAACGCATTTTGGAGACTTACGAGAAGGCCAAGGCTGCGGGATACCGCTTTTACTCTTTTGGTGATGCCATGCTCATTTTGTGAGGGGGCTTAGAGGGCGCCGCGCTTTTGTATCAAATCCAGAAAGATTTCCACGATGCGGGGGTCGAAATGGGTACCGGCACAGCGCTTTAGTTCAGCGACGGCTTCTTCGTGAGAGCGCCCCTTGCGGTATACGCGTTCGTCCGTGATGGCGCTATACGCATCCACAACGGCCAGGATGCGCGCCCCCAGGGGAATTTCCTCTCCCCGCAGGCCGCGCGGGTAGCCGGAACCATCGAATTTTTCCTGATGGGCGCGTACGATGGGGGCCACGCGCTTCAAGCGTTGTACGGGGGCGATGATTTCTGCCCCGATATCGGGGTGACGCTTCATGATTTCCCACTCGTCTTTGTTCAACTTCCCCGGCTTGCGCAGGATGTGGTCGGGCACGCCGATTTTGCCGATGTCGTGCAGGATAGCCGCCCATTCAATGGCTTGAATTTCGTCAGAGTCACAATGCAACTCTCTGGCGATGGCGCAGGCCATTTTGGCCAGGCTGTTACTGTGGTCGGCGGTGTAGGTATCGCGGGCATCCATGGCACGCGCCAGCGCCAGGACGGTTTGCAAGTAGGATGTCTCCAATTCGTTGTACAGGTGGGCGTTTTCCAGGGCAATGGCAGCCTGACTGGCAAAGGCAAGCGCCAGTTGCATGGTGGCGGGGGTGTAGAAATGCGGCTCTTTTTTATCGATGTTCAGCCAGCCAATGACGCGCCCCTGAACCAGCAGTGGGACACCCATCCATGAACGTATGTACTCGCTGCCAGGGATATGCAACCAGGATGCTTCGCTGCTGTGGGTGTCGGCAATCAATACGGGTTCCTTTTCCCGCAGTAAGTGTTGGATGTGTGGACGTTGCATTACTTCTGGAGGCGGTTGGATTGCAACGTCTTTGGCATACCCGCTGCTTGCCATGACCCGCGGCAGGTCATCCTCCAGAAAAATGATTGTGGCACTGTCATAGGGTATGACACGCTGCAATAAAATCATGATGTTGTGCAGCACCTCGTTCAAATCCAGGCTGGATACCAGTGCTGTGCTGACTTGTTGTAAGGTTTCGGCCTCCCGGCGGCGTTTCCGCTCTGCTTCGAAGAGGCGCACCTGCAACAGGGCTGTGCCTAATTGCCCGGCCAGTGTGGAAAGCAGCCGCTCGTCGGTCTTGTCGAAGGCATTCTGGCGGATGCTCTCGGCATTCAGTACCCCCAGTATCCTATGCCCGGCACGCACGGGGACGCAGATTTCGCTGAGCACATTCGGGTTGAAGGCGACGTAGCGGCTGTCCTGGGGAACGTTGCCGGAGCAATACACCTCCCCGCTGCGTATGACATGGCCCGTGATGCCCTTCGAGATGTCGAAACGCGTACCAATCATGTCTGTGGTCAGTGTTCCCTGGTGATATGCGGCACGCAGTTCCAGTGTGTTTGTCTCTTCATCCAGGAGCAGGACGCCAAAATGTTCACTGTAGAAGGCCTCGCCGACCATTTGGGTGAAGGTTTTCAGCAGGGTTTCTTCATCCAGTGTGCTGGTCAAAGAAAGACTGACGTTGTGCAGAACGCGCAATTCACTGAGTTGGCGACGGGTGGTGCCCAGCAGGCGCGTTTTTGCCAATGCCAGGGCAACTTGCTGGGTGGCCTGTTCTGCAGCACGTTGTTCGGGGAGGGAGAAAGCGCGGGGTTGTTTGAAACCAAGCAATGCAGCCCCCATCCGTTGTGTTCCAGCCAGCATCGGGATGACCATCATCGAACGCAAGGCGCGTGTCGCTGGGTATGCCTCCCAGGAGGGGATGGGGTACGTGCTGTGGGCTGTATCTTCGATGAGAATGGTGCGTTGATTTTGCAGGGCGTGGTACGTGAGTGTTTGTTCCCCAGAAACGGGAGGGTGCAGCGTGTGGTACACATCTTCCAGCAAACCATAGGCAGCCGTAGGTATGGGAATTTTGGCCTCTTCATCCCACAAGGTGATGAAACATGCATCGGCATTGACCAGTGTGCTGAGGTGGGCGGCCAGAGCGTTTAACGTCTTCTGGGTGGGGGTGTCGTTCAGCGCGTCCGTGGTGATGTCTTGCAAAATCTCCAGAGCCTGTTGTCGCTGCCGCAAATTGGCTTCGATGTCCTCTCGTTGCAGCGTCTCACCAAACATACTGGCGATGACCTGCAAACTTTCCAGGTCGTTGCGATTCCAGGGCAATTCGCGCGTTGCTCGTTGCAGAGCCAGGATGCCCCACCACCGTTTTCCCTGAAAAATTGGTGTTACCATGATGCATTGGATGTTGCGTTGCATCATAAATTGCTGCTCGATGATGGGAAAATCTTCCACGAAGCCAAAAATGGTTTCCCCTTTGGAAAGTATTTCTGCCCAGCGATGTAACCCATTGCCTTCGTATGTGAAATCTGTCTGGTGCGTGTGCTCTGGCAAGGGAGGGGCATGCGGTGCATCCCACGCGGCTACCAACGAGCCATGCAGGATGCCAGTCTGTCCACTGTAGTTTCTGTATACTGATGCACTGCTGGCCTGGAATGAGGTTACAAGCAGGGATAGCGCCTCCGGGAGGGTTGCCTCGAAATCTTGTGTTTTCAGCAATCGTTGTGCGATGTTTCGAGTGGCTTCCAAAACCTTCTCATGGCGGCGTAACAAGACTTCGATGCGCTCCTGCTCGCTGATGTCCTTGATGTAGGCCAGCAGAAAAGTCCCCTCACTGTGTTGAATCTGGCGCAGGGTGACCTCCACCGTAAATTGTGTCCCGCTTAAACTTCGCATAGGCAGCCGGAGAAACATACTGCCTACCAGCATTTCTCGGTGGAAAATATCCTGTAATTGCTGCCCTACTCCCGGCGGAAAAAGCGCCTCGAAACGCAGCCCCGCGAGGCGTTCCAACGTGGTGGAAAGCATACGGCACGCCGCCGGATTGGCATGCAGCACTTGCCCTTCTGGCGCAATGACCATGATGGCCTGAGGGGCATGATGAAAAAGGTGCTGATACATATCTGGAGGTAACAAAGGGTTTTCCACGGAATGCGGTGAAATTTTGGGAGGAAAAAACGGAAACGAGGAGGTTTCAGGCATAAGGAAATGGTCAATGCTTTTGAAATATTTTCCAGTGGTTGGGGGATGGGAGGTTGCCCATCCCCCAAAAGGGCATCTCAGAGGGAGGTTTCCATCTCGGTAGTGTATGCGGAAAGCAGCACCTCTGTGCGGCGGACAACTGCCATCTTTGTGCTCAGGGCCTTTTGCGAGGCATTGTTCAGCGCGGTTACCTGCACATCGTACAGGGCAATGTACGGTTCTTTGGCTACATCCAATGCCTGGGTGACATTGGTACGCGTGGAGATGCGCATCTTCCCGTCTATGCGGAACCCACCAATCAAGGTGGTAACGGCTTCCATCTTGCGGTTTGGCTCCTCAGGGTTGAAATCATACTCCTCCTGATGCGGAGGGGTGGGATGCACTGCCATCACGCGGATGATGGGGATGTGTACTACAGGGAAAGCCAGGGGAGACTTTCCGTTGGCAGGAAGCAATTTGGCATTGTACAGCACGATGTATGCCGGGCACATGGGAGTACGCATCAACTTCAAAAAGCGAATGGTCTTTTTCCCTATGCTTTCGCCCCAAACGACTTCTTGTTGGGTGTATACCATGAGATGGTTAATCTCGTCATCTGGCCCTAGGGTGTAAAGTGTGCTCATCTCTGGCTCCTGTAGACGCTTGAAACCTGGAATTCCTGGATGCTCTCAATGCGCCAAATCCCATCTGCCCCTTGGAGGGCACAGCCCGGTGCTCAGCCATTGTTTTGACTTCCCCAATTTGGTAGCGAGGTCCTCGAAAGGGTTTGGATGCAGGTTCCTTTGCTCTTGGGAACTATCTGGGCAACGGAAGGGCTGGAGGCACTGCAAACGAAGTATATTGCCATTATACAGGCATTTGCACCGGAACTGGCAAAACTCATGCACTCTGCGCAACACAGGGTACAATTACCTGTGTGGAGTTTTTTCAATCCAGGTAACTGCTCAGCCCACCCGCCGGGGAATCAATTCCCCGGCTGAGGACACCAAAGTCGGGTAAACCCGACTGCTTGGCGCTGGCCGGATTGCTCCGGCTTTGGCCAATCAGCCCGACGATTTATCGTTGGGCGTGGGTGGCTGAGTTGTTACCAATCCAGAACGGGACTCCGCGACATTTCACCAAGACTTACGCAGTTTGCATTCTTGCCTTATGGTGATTGCCGGGCATGATGCAGGCCGTTTTCACTGCGTAACTTCAACATCTCAAGGAAGGTACGTTATGCGAGCCGTTGACATCATCATCAAAAAGCGCGACGGGCACGAACTGACCCGTCAGGAAATCGAATTCTTCATCCAGGGCTATACGCGTGGCGAAATTCCCGATTACCAGGCCGCGGCCTGGGCAATGGCTGTTTTGCTGCGTGGCATGACGCCCCGTGAAACCACCGACCTGACCCTTGCCATGGCCGCTTCCGGTGAAACGCTGGACCTCTCCGCTGTGGTCCCGCTTGCCGTGGACAAACACTCCACGGGCGGCGTAGGCGACAAAACCAGCCTGGTTGTTGAGCCGGCCGTCGCCGCATGTGGCCTGCCCGTAGGAAAAATGTCCGGGCGCGGTCTGGGGTTCACCGGCGGCACACTGGACAAACTTGAATCCATCCCCGGTTACCGCACCGACCTGAGCACAGAAGAATTCCTGAAGCAACTCAAAGAAACCGGTCTGGTGCTCACCGGCCAGAGCGCCGACCTGGCTCCAGCCGATGGCAAACTCTACGCCTTGCGCGATGTCACCGGCACGGTGCAGTCCATGCCCTTGATTGCCTCTTCCATCATGAGCAAGAAGATTGCCGCCGGAGCGCAGGCCATCGTGCTGGACGTCAAAACCGGGCTGGGGGCTTTCATGCGCACCCTGGAAGAAGCCAGAGAACTGGCAACCCTGATGGTGGATATTGCCTACCTGGCCGGGCGCAAAGCCGTAGCGCTCATCTCCGATATGAATCAGCCGCTTGGCGAAGCCGTTGGGAACGCCCTCGAAGTACGGGAAGCCATCGAAACCCTGCATGGGAATGGCCCTGCAGATTTCCGTGCCCATTGCCTGGAAGTCGCCGCCTACATGCTCTACCTGGGCGAAAAAGCCGCCAGTGTGGAAGAAGCCCGTGCAATGGCCGAAGCCGCCATTGACGATGGCCGCGCCTGGCAGGCTTTCCGTACCCTCATCGCGGCTCAGGGCGGCGACCTGGCCTATGTGGATGACCCCGACCGCTTGCCCCAGGCCGCCCTTGTCGAAGAAATCACTGCAGAACGCCCGGCCTACCTGGCGGGCATCCACGCCCGGCAGGTGGGAGAGACCGCCGTCGTGCTGGGAGCAGGGCGCGCCAAAAAGGGAGACCCCATCGACCACGCCGTTGGCATCCTGGTGCATCGCAAAGTCGGCGACTTCGTGCGTCCGGGCGATGTGCTCTTCACCATCCATGCCAACGACCGGCAGCGGCTGACTGAGGCTCGCGAACGTTTACTGGCTGCACTCTCCTGGAGTGATACCCCCGTTGAACCCCTGCCTTTGTTCTACGATGTGATTCGAAAATAACAGCCGGGCGACGTCCTCCGGGAATACCGTAACACCACGCGGGGCAGGCCATGTCGGCCTGCCCCGCAGCGCGTTCATTGCTCCTCAGCAGGCGGAACCCGTCCCTCGGCGGCTTCCGTTCCTTCCGGGGAATCCGCAGTTGTGGGTTGTTCCCCCTTCTGCAGCCAGAAAGTCTCCAGGGCTTTCATATCGCCATCCCGGCTAAGCACGGTGACCACATCCCCGGCCTGCAAGCGCGTATTCCCATGCGGCAGGATAGGCATTCCACCACGCTGTAAGTGAATCACCAGGAACGCTTCGGGCAGACACAATTCGGCCAGAGTCTTGCCTGCCAGCGGGGAATCAGGCGCAATCAGGAATTCACCGGTAACCGTCCCCGGAGGGGAACCGGGGAAGTGCCCCAGCGCAAAGCCGCGGCGCACCACACCGACCTCATACGCGCGGATGATGTTATGCCGCCGGATGACGCCAACCAGCCGACTGCTCTCCCGGTCAATCACGGGAACGCGCGAAAGGTCACGGGGGGCCATACGCAGCAGCACATCACTCAGGCGTTCATCCGGGTAGGCAGTGACCACTGAACGGGTGGCGATATCCCCCACCTTCAGGGGGGGCACCGGTTTACCCGGCGGGCAGGCGCGCCGCAAATCGCTGAGCGAAACCACTCCCACAAGGCTGCCTTCGGCATCTACCACTGGGAAGCCGTGGCTGTTGGTGCGTGCAAATAATTCCACGAGTTCGCTGAGCGGGGTTTCGGGGTGCACCACTACAGGATTGGCATCCATCACCTCGCTGGCTGTGACCGCGGCCATCACGTCGATATCCTGCCCGCGGAACAGGTGGATGCCGCGCCGCACCAGTTTGAGCGTGTAAATCGATTCCGGGTGCATGTGCTGTGCCACCAGAATGCTTACCACCACCGCACCCATCAGCGGGAGGAGAATGCGGTAGTCATCGGTCATCTCGAAGACAATCAGAATGGCCGTCAGCGGAGCGCGTGCCGCGGCTGCAAACACCGCCGCCATGCCTACCATGGCATACGGCCCTGGCCCGGCAGTCAGGGTGGGGAAAAGTTTTTGCGCTACCCAGCCGAAGGCCCCGCCGCTCATGGCGCCCATGAACAATGCCGGGGCAAACACGCCCCCCGAATTTCCCGACCCCAGCGTCAGCGAAGTCGCAAGAATCTTGAGGAAGACCAGCGCCAGCATCAACCCGATGGACAATTTCCCCAACAGCGTTTCCTCGATGACCGGGAAGCCGGCCCCAAAGACGTGCGGCACCGTAGAGGGCGAAAGCAATCCCAGGCGCAGTTCCGTTTGCGGCACGAAACCCAGCCCCAGCACCTGCGGGTACAGGTACCCGGCCAGCCCCAGCGCCAGCCCGCCGACCACCGGTTTCAGGAATTCGGGGAATTCCCACGCATCGAATTTCTCTTCCAAAAAGTACAGACTGCGGATAAACCACACGCCGATGATGGCTGCCGGTACCCCCATGAGCAGGTAAAACAGGATTTCCAATGGGGTGCGCACGTTGTAGAGCGGAATGATGAACGCCGGAGCGCTGCCCAGGACAGAACGTGCCACCGTGCTGGCCGTGACGGCGGAGAGTACCACGCTGCTCAGGTCGGCCAGAGCCAGTTCTCCCAGCACGATTTCCAGGGCGAAGACCACACCAGCCATCGGCGCGTTGAATGTGGCGGCGATGCCAGCCGCCGCACCGCAGGCCACCAGGTTGCGGATACGTCGCTCGGAGAAATTCAGCCATTGCGCCAGCGTGGAGCCAAAAGCCGCCCCCACCTG
>DAOTWV010000322.1:0-12547 GCA_034435695.1 Anaerolineales bacterium
CGCACAGAATAACACGGACTACCAGACTAAAAGACCAGCAGACCAAAAGACTACCAGACCAGCAGACCACCAGCCACGGAAAGCAGCCACGGAAACGCACAGAATAACACGGACTACCCGACCAAAAGACTAACAGACCAAAAGACTACCAGACCAGCAGACCAAAAGACTACCAGACCAAAAGACCAAAAGACCAGCAGACTAAAAGACTACCAGACTAAAAGACCAAAAGACTAAAAGACTACCATGTTCTACACCCGCCAAACTCTCGAGGAACTGGAAGACAAGTCTCTGGCCCCCTACGGCCTGCGCAGCAAAGACAGCAAAGGCCGGGCCTACCCGGAAGACGAGCCGGAATATCGTACCGCCTTCCAACGTGACCGCGACCGCATCTTACACACCACAGCCTTCCGCCGCCTGGAATACAAAACCCAGGTCTTCATCAACTACGAAGGCGATTACTACCGTACGCGCCTGACCCACACGCTGGAAGTCGCCCAAATTGGCCGCACCATTGCCCGCGCCCTGGGAGCCAACGAGGACCTCATCGAGGCCATTTGCCTGGCACACGACCTGGGACACCCTCCCTTTGGACATTCCGGTGAAGTCGCCCTCAATCGGCTGATGAAAGACCACGGCGGCTTCGACCACAACAAGCAATCCCTGCGCATTGTCACCAAACTCGAAAAGCGCTACACGGATTTTCCTGGCCTCAACCTGACCTGGGAAGTACGCGAAGGCATCGTCAAACACGAAACCGAGTACGATGTTTCAGATGCCAGCGAATACAACCCTGAGTTGCGCGGCCACCTGGAGGCACAAATTGCCAACGTGGCCGACGAACTGGCCTACACAGCCCACGACCTGGACGATGGCCTGCGCTCTGGAATCATCACGCCCAAGATGCTGGAGGGCATCGCTTTGTGGGAAATTCTCACCACCCACGTCAACTGGCATAACAGCGAACTCCCTGAATTAACCCGCCACCGCATCATCCGCCGTCTGGTTGGGCTGGCCGTTACGGATGTGGTGCATGCAACCGAAGCCCGCATACGCGAAAGCGGCGTGCAATCCGTCGAGGAATTACAACGCCTGCCCTACAACGTCATCGGCTTCAGCGAAGAGATGCAGCGCCGCAGCCGGGAACTCAAGGATTTCCTCTACAAAAACATGTATCGGCACTACCGCGTGGTACGCATGGCCGTCAAAGCCGAACGCATCATCAGCGACTTGTTCCACGCCTACTGTGAAGAACCCGCTATCTTACCGCCCCAAACCAGGGCACAAATCGAAAAGCGCGGCCTGGAACGCGCTGCATGCGACTACATCGCCGGCATGACCGACCGCTATGCCATCGAAGAGCATCACAAAATCTTCCGCGCTGGCACCCTGCCCTGAAAACCGGTATCCTTTTCAAAACGAGGTACAAAAACGTATGAGTAATTCAGCCCCCATTTACCTGACAGCCGAAGGCGCACAAAAATTGCGCCAGGAACTTGAATACCTGGAAACCACCAAACGCCAGGAACTGGCCGAGCGCCTGCGTTCCGCCATCCAGATGGGTGACCTTTCCGAAAATGCCGACTACCACAAGGCCAAAGAAGACCAGGCTTTCCTGGAAGGACGCATTCAGGAACTCAAATACACCCTGCAAAACGCCGAGATTATCGACGAAAGCAACAACGGCAAACGCGAGGTGGTTGACATTGGCGCAACCGTCACCATTCAAGAGGCAGGCTACGAACCAGAGACCTACCAGGTAGTGGGTGCGAAGGAGGCCAACCCGCGCGAGGGGAAGATTTCCAACGAATCCCCCATTGGACGCGCTATCCTGGGGAAGCGCGCCGGCGATGAGGTCGAGGTGCAGGCCCCTGGAGGGAAAATGCGCTTCACCATTCTGGATGTGCAATAGCCCCCCTCTGGAGGGTGACCTTCCCCCGCAAAAAAGCGCCCCACGGTAATTCGTGGGGCGCTTCGTCTTCTCAGAGTTCGTTTCAGGCTTCCTTTTGCCAAATGGCCAGTTCAATCGTCATGCGTTCGAAGTAACTCTCGTCTGGGAGAGCGCCCTCGCCATAAGCCATATCCACCACACGCGCCATCATGCGCAGCGTAGCCGTCTCCAACATAACCTGGCTTCCGGGTTCGGCAAGGGCGGGTTCACCTTTGGCAGAAAGGCGCTGCCGCAGGTCTTCATCGTTGAAAGCATGCTGGCTCATCACCACCCGCGTTACCGTTTGGATATCGTTTTTATCAAATAGCCAGACTTCAAACGCCGTCACCCGTTTGGGGTCTCCCACCCCGATGCTTTCGGAAATCCCGACGCCGCATTCGCCCAGGAATTCTCCGGAGGGCGAATCGATGCTAAAGGAATCATCGAACAGGTCATCCCCCAGCATGTAGGTAGTCATGAATTGGGCGACAGGGGCTTCTTCGCCCAGGGCAGCGAAATCGGTTGCTTCCGCCTGTTCGGTAGCCTTTTGCGCCTGTTGTGCAGCCGTCAGAGGGCGGTCACCCGTCTCGCCACCGCGGCGTTGGCGCAGGAAGTACACGCCTCCAAACGCGGCCCCCAACACCACAACCAGCAGGCACAGCAAAGGCAATAGACTCCCCAGGCCGCCTCCTCCCCCGCCTTCGGCGGGTTGCTGTCCCTGCGAAGCAGCCGCCGCTACCTGCTCAAAGGCCGTAATGGCCGACGGGTTCAGGTTGCCAGGCTGGGCTTTGATTTTTTCCAGTGCTGCGGTTGCCGCGGGGCCAAGTTCTTTCCAGCGCGCCTGAGCCTGTGCCACGTCATTATCAGCCGCGAAGGCGGCAATGGCATTGCGAAGGTACACTTCCTGATACCCTGGATGCAGGTTGGCCGGTGCGGCATTCTCCCAACTCACGGGGAATAACCACCAGCCCAACACGACCAGGCCAAACAAGGCACCAACGATAAAGCCGACGATACCGGCTACCAGGGGGTTTTCCAGTTGTTCACGGATGGTGTCCATAGTTTCCTTCTCCACTGATGAAATTCCATTGCGTCAATGATGCCGCCCCAAATTGCAAACCTGACATAGATGGCAAAGACACGGGTCAGCAACAGGAGGTGCTATCGCTATTTTAGACGAGAGTAGGGATTTATGCAACTGCTTTTACAAAAAACCCGGTAACTTCGCGAAAACAGGTGCAAAAAAGGGGCATGGTTTGGTTCCATGCCCCTTTTGTTGCAAGGCTCATGCCAGTTCCCCGTCTATCTGTGCCAGCGGATACGTGTTTTCGCATTGGGTACATTGGGCGGTGTCTTTGCGTGCCAGCACCAGCAACCCCTTGCAATGCGGGCATGGCGCAGGCAATGGCCGTTTCCAGGAAGTGAAATCACAATCAGGGTAATTGGCGCAAGCGTAGAATGTGCGCCCATTGCGCGATTTGCGTTCCACCAGGTCGCCGCCATCTTTGGGACAGGTGACACCAATTTTCTCCAGCCAGGGTTCCGTGTAGCGACACTTGGGGAAACTGCTGCAACTGATGAATTTTCCAAAACGCCCGTAGCGAATGACCAGCGGGCTGCCACACTCGGGGCAATCGCGCCCAATCGGCTCCGGCTCCGCCTTTACTTCGGGCATCTCTTTGCGGGCAATTTCCACCTTACGGGAGAACGGTTCATAAAAACTGCGTACCACATCCGGCCAGGGGCGTTCCCCTTCGGCCACTTTGTCCAGTGCGTCTTCCATCTGGGCAGTGAAATCAGGGCTGATTTCCTCAGCGAAATACTGCATCAGCAAATCATTGACCACCATGCCCGTCTCAGTCGGAACGAGACGTTTTTTCTCTCGGCGCACATAGCCGCGTTGCTGCAAGGTGCTCAATGTGGGAGCGTAGGTAGAAGGCCGGCCAATGCCGTTTTCTTCCAGCGTGCGCACCAGCGAGGCTTCGGTATAGCGCGGCGGCGGCTGGGTAAAATGCTGTTCAGGATGTACTTCTTTGAGTATTTGCACCTGTCCCGCCTGCAATACCGCAGGAATGTAGGTGTTGGATTTTTCGTTCTCGCCATTGTCATCGTACAGGACGAGGAAACCGGGGAATTTCAGTGTACTGCCGGCCACCCGTAAGAGGTAGGTATGGGCCTTGCTGCGCCCTTCGATGTCCACCGTAAGGGTGTTGAAAATTGCAGGCGTCATCTGGGAGGCCACAAAGCGCTGCCAGATGAGACGGTAAAGACGCAACTGGTCACGCGACAGGTAGGCCTTGAGGGATTTCGGCGTGCGCTGCACCGAGGTCGGGCGTATGGCTTCGTGCGCTTCCTGGGCGCGACGCGCCTGGCTTTTATGCACCGGCGGCTTCTCCGGCAAAAAGGCCTCTCCATGCACGCTTGCAATGTAGCGGCGGGCTTCATTCTGGGCTTCCACCGATACAGCGGTCGAATCGGTACGCATGTACGTTATCAGGCCAACCGTCTGGCCGTCTCCCAGGTCAATACCTTCGTACAGTTGCTGCGCCAACGCCATCGTGCGTCTGGCGGTAAAGCCCAAACGCCGGGAAGCCTCTTGTTGCAAGGTACTGGTTGTAAACGGGGCAGGGGGTTTGCGGCGTCGGGTGCCGCGTTTGATGTTGCCGATGCGGTATTCGGCGCTTTGCATATCCTGGGCTACAGACTGCGCTGCCTGTTCATTCGGCAAATCAGGTTCTTTGGTATCTACATGCAAGAGGCGTGCAGTATATTTTTCCTTCGGGTGCCCCTCAGGAACGAGGTCCGCGCTAATCGTCCAGTATTCCTGGGGAACAAAGGCTTCGATTTCACGCTCGCGCTCCACAATCATGCGCAGGGCGACGGACTGCACGCGCCCGGCAGAAAGGCGCCCGCGCACTTTGCGCCATAACAACGGGCTGAGGTTGTAGCCCACCAGTCGGTCCAAAACTCGCCGCGCCTGTTGGGCATTCACCAGGTCCATATTGATTTCCCGCGGGCGGGAGAAGGCCTGCTGAATGGCGTTGCGGGTGATTTCGTGGAATTCCACGCGGCGCGTACGCCGGGGGTCCATGTCTATGGCTTCCTGCAGGTGCCAGGCAATAGCCTCTCCTTCCCGGTCGGGGTCGGTGGCAAGGTAAATTTCTTCGGCGGCATCTGCCAGGGTTTTGAGTTCTTTCACCAGGGGGCGCTTGTCGTTTGGCACGCGGTAGCGGGGTTCGAAATTGTTTTCCACATCCACGGAAAGTTTGGAACGCAGCAGGTCGCGGATGTGCCCCACCGAGGCCCGTACGGTGTAATCTTTTCCCAGATAACGCCCAATGGTACGCGCCTTGGCCGGAGATTCGACGATAACCAGTTTCTTCACCCGCGGCCGGTTGGCGCGCTTACGCGATTTACGCGGCCTGGGTTCCGGAGGCGTCAACCCCTCATGGGCAGGAGTCCGCCCCATACGAAACAGGGTAGTACCGCACACCGGACAGGTGCCGCGGGTACCGGGAGTCCCCGTGGAGGTAAATACCGCCTGGGGGGATTGTATTTCTCGTTTGGTCTTACACTTTACGCAGTAGGCTTCCATAAGAAAAATTTGTGTTTTGAGGGAATAAAAACTCAAGGGCAGAGACGGTTACAGCCAGTTATCCTGGCCCTCGTTTTTGAGGTGTCGCACCACGTCTCGTACTTTTTGTGCCTGGTCACGCTGACACACCAGGATGACATCACCGGTATCTACCACTACCAAATCCTGTACACCAATCGTAACGAAAAGTCGTTCCGCATCACCAGCATTGAAAATCAAGGTATTGCTGGTATCCAAACCGATGTGATGTGCCTGACGCACAACGTTGTCTTGCGAATCGGTATGCAGCACATCGAAGACCGCATCCCAACTACCGACATCACTCCAGCCGAGGTCAGCAGCAGGGATGACGACAACATGCCGCGCCCCTTCCATGATACCGTAATCCACCGTTTGGGATTCGAGTTTTTCCCAGACGGTATGGATAACCTGGTGGGGCTGGGAACCTTTCTCCCGCCAGGCCTGGGAGATGCGCCGCACTCCGGCGTGCAGGGCAGGCATCTGGAGGGCGATTTCCTCCAGGATGGCGTCCACGCGCCACACGAACATCCCGGAATTCCAGGCGTGGCGGCCATCAGCCAGAAAGGCACGCGCATGCGCTTCGTCGGGTTTTTCCTTGAATTTGAGAGCACGATGTACGGGCAGGTCTTCGCTGGTGTGCAGGTGTTCGCCGATTTCGATGTAGCCGTATCCTGTGGCCGCATAGGTAGGCGTGATGCCCAGGGTGACGAGTGAGGCATCCTGGGCGGCATGGTAGGCCGCTCGCAGCACCTGTCGAAAACGCGCCACGTTGGCAATGAAGTGGTCGGCTGTGAGAATCGCCATGACAGCCTCCGGTGAGCGGGGCTGCAATGCAGCCGCGGCCAACCCCACCACCGAGGCGGTTCCCCGCGGCATTGGCTCGATGAAGTAGTTCTCTGCCGGAATGGCAGGGCACTGGGCCTGTAAGGCAGCCACTTGCTCTGCCACGGTAACCACGCAAATGCGCTCTGGCGGGAACAGGCCTTCCAGACGGTCAACGGCTATTTGAAAAAGGCTGCGTTCACCCAGCAAATCCAGCATCTGTTTTGGGCGCTTGCGGCGCGAGAGCGGCCACAGGCGGGTGCCTCCGCCGCCAGCCATAATGACGGCATAGTAATTGTCAAAGGTTTTGCTCATCGGCATCCTTCGTTGCAGTGTAACCGGCCTGGGTTTCCCGCACAGCCACGTAGTGCATCGCGCCCACCTGGCGTACCAGGCCTTTGAGTTCCATCATGGTCAGGGCAGCAGAAACCTGTGCCACGGGCAGGTTGACCAGCGCCCGCAATTCATCCACATGCAAAGGCTCGTCACATAGATGCTCCAGCAAAGCACGCTCTACCGGGTCGTCGGGTAAAGCCAGGCGCGCCTGGCGGTATTGCTGCACCTGAGACAGGTTGAGGGCTTCCAACACATCCTCCACGCTCAACAGGGGATGAGCGCCTTGTTTGAGCAGGCGATTTGGGCCTTTGCTCAGCGGGGCGTATATTCCGCCGGGCACAGCAAAAACATCCCGTCCCTGCTCGACAGCAAACCGGGCAGTAATCAGCGCGCCGCTGGTTTCACCGGCTTCTACCACAACGGTGGCCAGAGAAAGCCCGGAAATGATGCGGTTACGCGCCGGGAAATTTGCTGCATCTGGCGGGGTGCCCGGAGGGTAATCGCTGACCAGTGCTCCGGCCTGCAGAATGTCTTCGGCCAGGCTGCGGTGCTCTGGGGGGTAAATGTGGTCTACACCACAGCCCAGCACCGCAAGCGTACGCCCGCCAGCCTGCAAGGCGGCACGATGCGCTACCCCATCTACGCCCCGCGCCAGCCCGCTGACAACAGTGACTCCATGCCGCGCCAGACCGGTGGCTATTTCTTCGGCTACCTGACGCCCGTAGCGCGTCACTCGTCTTGTGCCCACAACGGCAACTGCCCAGGCATCATCTGACAACAACGTACCACGCACGTACAACACAGGCGGCGGCTGGGAAATGGATTGCAAACGTTCCGGGTAGGCCGGGTCTTCCCAGGTCAGGACCTGAATACCCTGTGCCTGGATGTCATCCCAAACGCGTTGCACATCCAACTCGGCACGCAGGTTTAGCAAATTGCGCAATACGGATGCAGGCAGGCCGGTCTCGGCAAGGGCTTGCCGGGGCGCGTTCCAGGCTTCCTGGGCGCAACCAAACGTATGCAACAACAGGCGAAAGCGCACAGCGCCAATGCCTCGCACGAAACTAAGCGCAACCCAAAATGGAACATCCGTTTGCACAGCCCACCCCTGTACTTGCAGGTACGCAGCAGAGCATACCAAAGAGTAACATGGCCTGTCAAGTGCTCCGCGAAGACACCCCACACGGAAATGTGCGGATTTCAGGGAAGTTTACTCCAGCAAACCATCCAGTAGATGCACGCGTACCTGGCGGGTCTCCACATCTACAGCCAGAATCACCTCGGTAATATCCGGCAACAGGATTTCACGCCCCTCTGGGGAACGCACGACAAAAACATCATTGGCGCCAGTTTCCAGAATTTCTTCGACGACCCCCAGGGGCTGCCCGTCATCTGTAATGACCTGCATGCCAATAATCTGGTAGTAATACGCTTCGCCCTCATCCAGAGGGGGCAAGGCATCTACAGGCAGGTACACCAGTTGGTTGCGAAAGGTTTCCACAGAGGTGCGGTCGGGGTGTCCTTCAAAGGCAATCAGCAGCAAACCCTGGTGCCAGCGCGTACTGCGTATCACCAGAGGCCGGTGTGCTTCTCCCAGGTAAACGCGATTCCCCGGTTTCAGGCGGGTCTCTGGCTCATCGCTCCATACGCTCATGCGCATTTCGCCGCGCAAGCCGTGCGGTCTCCCCAGACGCCCCAACGCGACAAAAACAGGCTCGTCCGAAGACGAACCTGTACGCAATGTGGGATTTTCGCTCTCGCTCATCGCGGCTCGTCAATATCCAGAGAGGCGCGTTTGCCCGTCTGTGTGGCGGCTACATTGAGCAGGGTACGCATGGCGTTTGCCACACGCCCATTACGGCCGATGACTCGCCCCATGTCTTCTTTGGCGACCTGCAAGCGCAACTGCACACTGCCGCGGCGCGCCGATTCACGCACCACCACCTGGGTGGGGTCATCTACCAGGGAACGCGCGATAAATTCAATCAAGTCTTTCATGAGCAGGGACTCCTTGCCTGTACGGGAACGAGTACACAACAGGGGCGAAGAAAGCGCTCTCCGCCCCTGCTGGTGCTTGAGGAATCTCGTCAGTCGCGACGAGTTTTGGCGTTGATGTTGCGGGCTGCAGCCGCCGCTTCGGCTTCTTGCAGCAAAGTCTCCAGCGCCTCACCTTTCTTGAAGCGTTCATAGCGCTCGGTCAGGCCAATCTGGCGGAAGAGGCTGAGGACAGCATCAGAAGGCTGGGCGCCTTTGCTCAGCCAATCGTAAATGCGGTCTTCCTTCAGTTGAATGGTGGAAGGCTCCGTACGAGGGTTGTAGAACCCCAAAATTTCCAGGAAGCGACCATCCCGAGGGGCTTCCTTATCGGCAGCCACCACACGATAACTGGGTTGTTTTTTCGCGCCCACGCGGCGCAGACGAATGCGAACCATACGAGTTACTCCTTTTTGCAACCTGTGCTTTTTAGTCTAAGTCAGTAAGATGGATACCAGTCTGCGAGAACGTCCTTCGGGAGAGGGTCGTCGTGTTGGACGGGACACGAAACCAGGCCAAAAGGGTTCATCCACAGACTGTTATCAGCCAAACAAGCGAGGTAAACCGCGCATGCCCATTTTGCTCATACGTTTGAACATGCGCCGGGCTTCACGATATTGTTTGAGCAGGCGATTGACATCCTGCACCTGGGTGCCAGAACCTCTGGCAATGCGCCGTTTGCGGCTGGCGTTGAGGATTTTGGGGTTACGGCGTTCCTCGGGGGTCATTGAATTGAGAATGGCTTCCGTTACTTTGAATTGCCGCTCAGCATCCTGAGGGTTAATCTGGCGTGCGGCCTGCCCCAGTCCACCGGGCAGCATATCCAGCAACTGGCCAAGAGGCCCCAATTTGCGCACCTCTTTCAATTGGATGGCGAAATCCTCAAGGGTGAATTCGCCACGCATCATGCGCTCAGCCTGTTTTTGAGCCACTTCCTGGTCCAGAGAGGCTTCGGCGCGTTCTATCAGCCCAATGACATCTCCCATACCCAGGATGCGGGAAGAGAGACGGGAAGGGTCATAGACTTCGATGGCGTCCAGCCCCTCGCCAGTGCCCAGGAATTTGATGGGAACACCGGTTACCGAGCGGATGGAAATGGCCGCGCCGCCGCGTGAATCGCCATCCATTTTGGTGAGGATAAGCCCCGTGAGCGAAACCGCATCCCGAAAACCGCGGGCGATGTTGACGGCCTCCTGCCCAATCATGGCATCCACCACCAGTAACACTTCCGCAGGATGGACGCGCTTGCTGATGGCTTGCAACTCTTCCATCAAAGCGTCATCCAATTGAGAGCGCCCGGCGGTATCCAGAATGACTACACTGTATCCGCCGCGGGAGGCCATATCTACTGCCTGCTGCGCCAGTTCGGGAGGCGCAATCCCTTCCTGGGCAAAGACCTCCACGTTCAGACGCTCGCCCAGGGTTTGCAGTTGCTTCACCGCCGCGGGGCGATACGGGTCTGCTGCGACCAGCAGGACACGCTCACCACGGGAGCGCAACATCTTTGCCAGTTTGCCAGCATGTGTTGTCTTTCCGGCACCCTGCAAGCCGACCAGCATGATGACATGCGGACGCGGGCCTTGCAAAGCAAGCGGAGCAGGTTCTCCCAGCGTGGCAATCAGTTCTTCATTGACGATTTTGATGACTTGCTGGGCAGGGTTGAGCGCTTTCGAGACTTCGTGTCCCACGGCGCGTTCGCGTACGCGTTTGACAAAATCCTTGACAACGCCATAGTTGACGTCAGCCTCCAGCAATGCCAGACGCACTTCGCGCATGGCTGCGTCTACATCGCGCTCCGAAAGTTTGCCGCGCCGTCGCAGATTGGTAAAAACAGTTTCCAGTCGTTGGGTCAGATTCTCGAACACGTGCTACCCTTTTTTCTATGCATGATACCACAAAAGAAAACACAACAAAGCCTGGCTTGCGCCAGGCAGACTACAGCCCTAGATTGTAGCCGTAAGCGGGGAAATGGTCAAGGGAATTTTCAATTCGGCAGCAATTCCCAATTTGCCGCGTAGTATCCGCAGATTACGCAGATTGAACGGATTTTTTTTCTTCTTTCCTCTGCGTAATCTGCGACACCTGCGGATGAATTAGCCCATATTTGGAATTGTTGGGCGGAATAATTACAATTTGACGCCCACGCGCAAACAGGGTATGATGCACCTAACCTGCAGGCTGGCCGGGCGGTCGCGGCACCCCTGAAGGGCGTGTCGAGGAAAGTCCGCACTCCACAGGGCACGACGCCGGGGAAAGCCCGGGAGGGGGTAACCTCTCGGACAGGGCCACAGAAACAAACCGCCGATGGTACCATCCATCGGCAAGGGTGAAAAGGTGGTGTAAGAGACCACCGGCGCGGGTGGTAACATTCGCGGCCAGGCAACCCCCGTCGGGAGCAAGGCCAAGCAGGGACGAAGCCCTTCGGGGCGGGAGGCGGCCCGTCTCCCTTGAGTTCCGGGTAGGCTGCCCAGAGAGATGACCGCCCAGGGGAGCACGCTCCCTGGACAGAATGCGGCTTATAGGCCAACCTGCAGGCACCAGCAACAACGAAGCCCCATCCGTAATGGGATGGGGCTTTGTGTTTGTGTTGCGCAGGGAACCGGCTAATTTTTGAACAACCCTTTCAGTTCCGCAGGCACCTTGCCGCCTTTGGCGCGTTCCATCGCCTCACGCAGGGCAATTTCCATCGCAGTGGGCACCTTTTCCTGGGGTTCGGAATCCATCATCGCCGGGCGGCTCTGGCGTTTGCCCGCGCCCTTGCGAGGCTTGCGCGGCTTCTTTTCTTCCACAGGCGGTTCAGGCTGCAACGCCTTCATGCTCAACTTGATTTGCTTTTTGCGGCGGCTGAATTTCAGGATTTGCACTTCAACTTCGTCGCCAATTTGCACCACATCGCCGGGTTCTTTGACGAAGCCGTGCGCCAGTTCGCTGATGTGCACCAATCCGGGGCGTTCTGCGCCAATATCCACAAATGCGCCAAATTTTTCCAGGCGGGTGACCTTCCCCTTGACCACCATGCCGGGTTCCATTTCACGCCATTCGAGCGCATACGGCTCAATCATAGTCAATTCGATGCGGCGTTTTTCCGGGAAGACCTGACGAACCCATACTTCCACCGTATCACCAACTTTAATTGCATCCTCGACTTTATGGACAGGTTCGCGGCTCAATTGAGAAATGTGGATGACGCCAGGGACTTCCAGGCCAATATCCACAATTGCCCCCGCCAGCGAGGTCTTGATGACCTTCCCGGTGAATTTTGTCTTGCGCTTGAGTTCGGAAAGCGGGGTTTGCACCGCCGTTTCCAGAGTGTTGGTTGTTGTTTCCATGGCACAACTCTCCCAGTAAGAATTTCACGCTCACCCGAAAACATACATCTCGTCTTCGGACGGCTTTGACATGAAAACCTGCCAACAGCGGATAGCAGCGATGTTGGCAGGTTTTATCCACTTAATTGTTCATGCAGTGTTTGGGGACACTCGCAAGGGTTGATTATACCCGTCTCACGGAGATATGTCAAAGAAAAAGGGAAGTTTTTTGCAGAATTCCATTTGTTGGCAACAAAAAACCGCTCCAGGAGCGGCTTTTTGCGCGCTGCGACAACTTCATTTCTCATCTGAGAGGCAGGCTGCCGCAGCGCTGGGTTTGTGACTGTGACTACTCATAGTGCGGCACCACCTCCTCTCTGATTGGGATGGCATATCATTCCGTCTTGTGACGGCGTGACCATAGTATCTCACACCCCCGGTTTACTGTCAATGCGAGTATAAGTGGGGAGTACTAAAACGTTGTTGGGGGATCGCGGTATG
>DAOTWV010000323.1:0-1594 GCA_034435695.1 Anaerolineales bacterium
GGCTGCGCCTGGGCGCGTTCTGCTGGTGCGGCGGCCGCACCGCCGGACAGGGACAACAGCATGGCCGCAAGCAACAACAACGCGCCCACAAAGGGCAATGCGCTCTTGAAAAACCTTTTGATAAACATCTTCTCTTTCTCCTTCATGGAATGCGCCAGCGAGACAGCGCTTTTCGAGGCGGCGAAGAATCGCCGCGTGATACAGAAGAAGCACCTCAGCCCCTCCCAGGGCCAGGATACACGCCGTCCATCGACGGCCAGAAACACCCGGCAAGCAAACGTACCAGTGCGGCTATCACCTCCTTTCCGCAAAAGTGCAGGCAATCAAAGACGCCAAAACGCCAGATTACGCAATCGAAGTTGCATACCAGAAAAACAGCGGTAAAACTTATAGTATTTTGAATTGACGCTGGAGTCAAGAGACAAAAGTCACCAGTTTTGAAAACGGTACCACCCCGCATTTGCGATAATTTTTATCAAAAAACTTAAGAAATCCTGTTATAATTCGGGCATCTAACGTCAGGAACACCCTGCAACGCCGGGAACCTTCCCGGTGTTCTTTTTGTACACACGATGTTCGTCCCTGCCGGTACAGGGTTTCGCATTTCAGGTATTTTCCCTGTACAATGGAAGGGCATCCCCATACGCCAAAGCGCGCCGGAATGGGCCGGCGCACGCACGATTGGAGGCTCTACTCACATGGAGAAACACACACATCTCGATTTGTATCACCAGATGGTACTCATCCGCCGCGTCGAAGAACGCGCTGCGGAACTCTACCAGCAAGGCAAAATCGGCGGCTTCCTGCACCTGTACATCGGCCAGGAAGCCGTCAGCACCGGCCTGGTGGCTGCCCGTCAGCCGCAAGACCGCGTCATCACCGCCTACCGCGACCACGGCCTGGCGCTCAACGTCGGCATCCCGGCCACCGCCGTTCTGGCTGAACTGCTGGGGAAGGCCACCGGCACCTCGAAAGGCAAGGGTGGCTCGATGCACATGGCCGACGTGGAACGCAATTTCTGGGGCGGACACGCCATCGTCGGCGCGCACCTGCCCATCGCGGCCGGCATGGCGCTGGCCGACCAGTACACCGGCAGCGACGGCGTCACCATCTGCATGTTCGGTGACGGCGCGACCAACATCGGTTTCTTCCACGAGGGCGTCAACCTCTCCAAAGTGTGGAACCTGCCGGTGTTGTGGGTGTGCGAAAACAACCGCTACGGCATGGGAACCGCTGTACCGCGCGCCTCGGCCGTCTCCGAAATCCGCCAAAAGGCCGAAGGCTACGGCATCCCCAACGCCCAGGCCGACGGCATGAACGTGCTTTCGGTCTACGAAGCCGCCCGCGAAGCCCTGGAACACGTACGCGCCGGCAACGGCCCCTTCCTGCTCGAAGTACTCACCTACCGCTTCCGCGGCCACTCAATGGGCGACCCGGAACGCTACCGCGACGCCAGCGAAGTCAAGAAATGGCAGGAAAACGACCCCATCGGCGTGTACCGCACCCACCTGACGGGCGAAAAGATTGCCACCGAAGCCGAACTGGACGCCATCGAAGCCCAGGTCGAAGCCGAAGTCGCGGCTGCCGTGCAATT
>DAOTWV010000324.1:0-2286 GCA_034435695.1 Anaerolineales bacterium
GAAACCACATGGCCGGGCTTTGCCCGGCCTTTGACTTTGGCTCTCTCAGGACAGCCTTCTGGGTTGCATTGCAGTAGGGCAAAGTTTACAAGTCAGGGCAAACTCTGGGATTGGATGTTCGCAAAATTTGGTTGAGAAACGGAAGCATCGGCGTTGTAGGACAAGCCTTTGGCTTGTCCGCACAAGCAGAGGGTGAGGCGGCGCATAGCGGGTATCGATTGGACCCTGCCCGCGCTCATGCTCCGGCCAGGTCGTGCAGTGTCGCCACCACGCGCGCCAGTTCCTGAGTCTGGTCATCGTCGCCGGTGCCCTGGAAGACCTCCACCAGGCTGCGGTAATACCACAACGTCCCCTCCCGGCCACCGTTGAAGCGCGCGAACGTGGCTTCCCCGTCACGGCGGTAGTCGCGTAACAAGGCGCGGGCATTGTGCAGTTTGTCGGCCAGGGAGACGCGCCGCACTTCCGGTGGTGCGTCTTTCAGGTGCGCCAGATACGCCTCCTTGCGTTCACGCCAGGGTGGCTTGGGGGTGACGAAAGCATCACTGCATGCCGCCACGATATCGGCCACGCGCGCCCCAAAACGCTCCCGGATTTCGTCCAGCGTCTGATAGCCGCCCTGGTCTTCCACCGCATCGTGCAGCAAGGCGGCGATGGCCTCATCCTCATCGCCGCCGGCCTCCAGCACCAGCGCGGTCACCGCCAGCAGATGGGCGAGGTAAGGCGTCTGGCTCCCCTTGCGCACCTGCTGGCGATGCAATTGGGCGGCATACACCAGGGCGGCCTCGAAACGCGCGCCGAGCATCTCAGGCCACCCCCAGGATGTGCGTCACGATGGTTGCGCCGCTGCCGCCGATGTTTTGCGTCATGGCGATGCGGGCATCTGCCACCTGTGTCTCGCCGCATTCCCCGCGCAATTGCTGCGCGGCTTCCACCACCTGGTACACGCCGGTCGCCCCTACGGGGTGGCCGCGCCCCTTCAAGCCGCCGCGCGTCGCAATCGGAATGCGTCCATTGGGACGGATTTCGCCTTCCAGCCCCAGCCGCGGCCCCTGTCCCCGCTCGGCAAAGCCGCAGGCTTCGAGCGAGAGGGCAGCCATAATCGAAAAGGCATCGTGCGCCTCGAACAAATCCACATCTTCAGGCGTGATGCCGGCCTGTGCATAGGCCGCTTTGGCGGATTCTTCGGCGGCTTTCAGCCAGGTGGGGTCTTTGCGGTCGTGGACGGCTATCGTATCGGTAGCGGTAGCCGAACCCAGAATTTGCACCGTGGGGCGTCCTGGACGGCGGGCGCGCTCTGGCGTGGTCAACAACACGGCTGCTGCTCCATCGCAAGTGGGAGAGGCGTCCATCAGGTTGATGGGGGAACTGACCATTGGGGCGCGCTGATACCGTTCCAGCGTCAGGCGCTCATGGAAGCGTGCGAAAGGGTTGTGCAGCGCGTTCTCGTGGGCATTGATGGAAAAGGGGGCGAAATCTTCATGTTTCCAGCCGTACTCGTGCATGTAACGCCGCATCAGCAGGGCGTTCAAGGCCACGAAAGAGACCCCCTGTGCCACCTCCCAATCGGCGTCTGCCGCCGTGGCCAGTGCGGCGGTGATTTGCGGGCCTTTGACCTCGGTCATTTTCTCCACGCCGACCACCAGCACGCTCTCGCATTCACCGGAGGCCACGGCCATCATACCCAGGCGCAAGGCGGAACCGCCAGAACTGCACGCGCTCTCGACCTTGACGGCCTCCACGCCGCGCGCTCCAATCCAGTCGGCAAGCAGCGTTCCCAGGTGCGCCTGCCCTGCCGAGGTGCCGGAGAGCATGTTGCCGACGAAGATGGCATCCACCTCTCCGCTTTCGGCGTCTTGCAAAGCGGCGAAGATGGCATCGCCGGCCAGTTCTTTCAATGATTTTTCCCAATTTTCTTGCACGGGCGTTTGTCCAATGCCCGCAATGGCTACGCTACGCATAGATGCTCCTTCGATGATGTGATGAGAGTTTCTGGGGCAATTGTGCACGCAAAGCCTTGCAAAACCTATCAGTCTGCCTTTTCAGGCATGATAGAATGCAGGCATGTCTCTCTTCTCGATGCTTGTTTTGAACGATGACTTGATGTGGACGCCGCGGCTGGCGGCCGCGGCCCGCCAAAACGGGATGCAGGCCGTTTTTCTGGGGGATACCGATTCCCTGTGGGATGCGCTGGGGCGCACGCGCACCTGTGGGGTGCCCTTCCCCTCCGAGGCGCTGCCCCGCCTGCGGGCGAATACCGCTCCCGCGTGGCCCCTGGTGGCGCTGCTC
>DAOTWV010000325.1:0-12815 GCA_034435695.1 Anaerolineales bacterium
GAGGAGGGGTATCCGTAGGGGCAGGGGTTGGGCTGGGAACGGGGGTGCTGGTCGGCGCTGGGGTGTTGGTGGGGGGCATGGTAGGCAGCGGTGTGGGAGATGCTTTCCCGGCGCAGGCCGTCAACAATAACGGCAGGACAAGGAGCAAAGCGAATTTTCTCAGCATGGTGATTTCCTCCTGTGGGTGGGCACGGCCAGGAGGCCGCGGGAAACATCCGCATTATACCGTGAAAAAAATCCCCGCCGAAGAGGGCGGGGATGAGTGGAAAGGGGAAGCGTTTGTTTCTTTATGCAGCCAGGGGAGCAGTACGGTTGAGGGTACGCTGCATCTGGCGTATGACCATTACCACGCGCCCCTGGATTTGTACATGTTGCGGGTCGTCGATGATGATGGGCTGCATGGTGGGGTTGGCGGGTTGCAGACGCACGCGCGGCCCCTCCTTGTAGAAATACTTCAGGGTGGTTTCTTCTTTGTCGGCCAGCCACACGGCGACCATTTCACCGTTGCGGGCCTGGTTGGTGCGCTTCATGATGACGATGTCGCCATCGTTGACCATGGCGTCAATCATCGAATCGCCCTGGACTTCGAGGGCGTACAGGTCATCCAGTGGTTCACGGCCAGGCAACAGGCTGCGTGCGACTTCGATAGCGCTTTCTTCATCGAAGTAGTTGAAATCGGAGCCGGGGACGGGGGCCGGGGCGCTGGCGACGATACGGCCAGCCAGGGGGATGCGCAGCACCTCGTTTTGTTGGACTGCGGTTACGGCCTGACGGGCTTTTTGTGCGCCTTCTTCAGACAGCCGCTTGAGCAGGCGGATACCCCGCGAGAGACGTGTTTCTCGCTGGATGTAGCCTTTTTCTTGCAGTTGTTCCAGGTAATAATTGACCAGGGAGGTGGATGAGATGCCTGCCAGTTCACCGATTTCGCGGATGGTAGGAGGGTAGCCGTTGGCATCCTGGAATTTTTCCAGTACTTGTAAGACTTTACGGTGGCGTTCACTTAAGCCAGATGTGCGTTTGCGGGCCATCATAAGGGGTTACTCCTTGCCCAAAATCATGAAAACCGGGGGCGATTCTTCGCCCATTTGTGCTAACAATATAACATGAACATCCGTTCTGTGTCAAGATGCAATTTGAGCCGGGAGCACTAAAGATATGTTAGTCAGTAGAACGCTGATAACGCTGGTGCCGCTGATATCCGCTGGTTGTGTTGGTTTTCGCCGCTTCGTTGGCCGTATCTGCGAGAATCTGCGTTCCTTTGTGCCAGACCATACCGCGATTCACCAACAACGTGTTAGTGCTCCCTTTGAGCCGGGTGCCAGCAAAATATGTAGATTGTTTCCTGGTTTCCCCCCTCTGTCCTGCGGACATCTCCTCCCAATGGGGGAGAACCGTCCCTGCTCCCATCGGCCTGTTGGCTTTGATACGTGCCCGCGGCGCACGCTGTCAGTGTAGTAGGACAGGCGCCTGCCCCCGACAAGGGGGTTCCAGCCTGTCTTTGTGGTGCCCCTGCTTGTGGGACGGGCTTTCCAGATAGCCTTTGTGCCGGACAAGAGCACCCTTTCGGGATGAAGGTGTCTGGCCTGCCTGGGATGAGAGAGAAGGAAGGAGGGCATTTACGACATTTGCTTGCATGCATGGAGGCCACGCCAACCGGTTGTAAGGCTTCAGGATATGCCGGGGTGCTGGATGTCTTCTGTTATAATCGCGGCGCTGCTGGTCTGGGATAGCAGCCAAAGGATATGATGCTATGAAATTGTTTATTCGTTTAGCGGTGTGGATTGTCATCCTGTCTGGGGCGTTGTGGGGCGGTGCAGCCCTGGCTGCCTTCCCTGGAGAGGCTGAAGAGCCTTACCAGGGGACGGTACTTTGTCTGCCGTCCAATTTCGTGCGTTCCCCTTACTCGTATGGTGCAGATTGCCTTGAGGCCGGTCCGGCAGCGTATCAGGCGCGTCTGCGTGCCCTGGGTATAACGTTTCCCTTGCGCCCTTTGCCCGCGCGTCCTGTAGACGCGGGGTTGGGGTACGTTCCTTATTTGTATGGCCGAGTGGTACGTGAACGTGCCCCGGTGTATGGTTCATTGAAGGATGCCCGGAAAGGCAATGCCAAAAAGGCAGTGCGCCGATTGGAGGTAGGGCCGCGCGGCCTGACGTATGTTTCGTATCAAGACCAGGCCGTAGTGGATGGGAAGCGTTTCTACATGGTATCTCCCGGCAACTGGATGACTGCCAATGAGGTCAGCCGCATTACGCCGGCGCGATTTCAGGGGTTGGAGTTTTACACTACGCCTGCGCACGATTTTGGCTGGATACTGGAGACTGTACGTGGTCAGCAAGAACCAGGGGGGCAGGGTGCTTCTGGCAGGCGTACCTATTACCGCTATCAGGTCGTGCAGGTGTATAGCAGCCGGGAAGTGGATGGACAGACGTGGTATCTGATTGCCCCTGACACATGGATTCCGGCGCGTAGCATCGGCATCGTGCAGGTCAATACCACACCTCCTCAGGGCGTGGACAATGGACGCTGGATTGAAGTCAATCTCTATGAACAGACGCTGGCCGTGTACGAGGATGGCCGGTTGCGCTTTGCCACGCTGGTTTCTACAGGGGTAGAGCCATACTGGACACGTCCCGGCCTGTTCCAGATTTATGCCCGCCTGGAGACCGAAACCATGCGTGGCGTTTTCGAGGCTGACCGCTCGGATTACTACTACCTGGAAGATGTACCCTGGACGATGTACTTCGATGAAGCGCGTGCCTTGCACGGCGCCTATTGGCACAACGGTTTTGGATACCCTCGTTCTCACGGTTGTGTGAATATGTCCCTGCCCGATGCCCACTGGCTTTTCAATTGGGCACAAGAGGGCGACTGGGTATATGTGTGGGACCCCTCCGGGGAAACGCCGGTGGACCCGGATGTATACGCTTCGGGAGGTGCATAGCGGCGCTTTTTGGTATTTTTTATGACGAGACGCGTCAAAAAAGACCGCAAGAGAAGGGGGAAAATGGTATAATGTGCGCCATGTTCGAGAAAAAATTGCCTGCCGCGCTGCCTTTCTCGTTATGTTTCAGAATTTGCGCCTCTACCCGCTGCTGCCTGCTGCCGGTGTAGAGGCGTTTTGCTTTCAAGGAGGCCGTGTACACGGAGGAGAAAAATGCTGACTTTGATTGAGAAGTTGCTCTTTGTTGTCGCCGTGGGGGTGTCGCTGTATTACACCTGGCAGGGTGTACAGCGGATGATTGCCATCATCACCCGCGGGCAGGGCAGTCCCGATTGGGAATTGGCGCGCAAACGTCTGGTGGAAGCGTTGACCAAGACGATTGTGCTCAAACCGACATGGCGTCTACGGCCGGGGGCTACCCTTTTCCACGCGCTGGTGGCATGGGGTTTCATGTACTACGCGTTGGTGAACATTGGAGATGTGCTTCAGGCTTACATCCCCAATTTCACTTTTCTGGGGCATGGTGTTATCGGGAACCTGTATCGTCTGGGGGCAGATATCCTCAGCGTGGGCGTATTGGTGGGAATGAGCGCCCTCTTGATTCGCCGCTTCGTGTTCAATCCCCCGGAACTGGTAGCCCGTGAGGGGATTTTCCTGCACCCCAAAGCACGCGCCGGCATTCGGCGGGATTCGGCTATCGTTGGGGGGTTCATCCTGCTCCATGTGGGTGGCCGTTTCCTGGGGCAGTCCTTCCTGGTGGCACGGGAAGGCGCCGATGCCTGGCAGCCTTTCGCCTCACTGGTTGCCCGCGCGTGGGGAGGCTGGAGTGAACAGGCGCTTGTGGTGGGAGAGCACTTCGCCTTCTGGCTGGCGTTAGGGCTGATTTTGGCCTTCCTGCCGTATTTCCCCAAGTCCAAGCACATTCACCTGTTTTTTGCCCCGTTGAATTTCCTGCTGAAACCTGAGCGCCGCTCGATTGGGGAACTCTCGGCGCTGGATTTCGAAGATGAAAGCATCGAACAGTTCGGTGCTTCGCGTCTGGAAGACCTGGGCTGGGAACAGTTGATGGATGCGTACGCCTGCATTATGTGCAGCCGGTGTCAGCAGGTATGTCCGGCGTACAATACGGGCAAGGCGCTTTCTCCGGCCGCGTTGGAAATCAACAAACGTTATGTGCTCAACTACGAAGGGGACGCGCTGGCAGCAGGAGAAGAAACCGAGAAAACTCTTGTGGAACTGCTGCTGCCGGAAGAGGCGGTCTGGGCCTGTACGGCCTGTGGCGCCTGTGTGGACATCTGTCCTGTGGGCAACGAACCGATGCGGGATATCCTCGACATTCGCCGGGCGTTGGTGCTGATGGAGAATGAATTCCCGTCGGAATTGCAAACGGCATTCCGCGGCATGGAACGCACCGCAAACCCATGGAACATCTCACCCGCCGAGCGCCTCAAGTGGGCTGAAGGGCTGGACGTTCCTACTGTGGCAGATAACCCAGAACCTGAAATTTTGTGGTGGGTTGGTTGTGCTCCGGCGACCGATAACCGCGCCCAGAAGACCGCCCGCGCCTTTGCCAAAATCTTGCAAGCAGCGGGGGTGCAGTTTGCCGTCCTGGGAGAACAGGAACAATGCACGGGTGACGCTGCCCGGCGCGCCGGCAACGAATACCTGTTCTATGAACTGGCTACGGCTAATGTGGAAATTCTCAACGAGGTGGCGCCCAAGCGCATCGTCACCACCTGCCCGCACTGTCTGCATACCATCAAAAACGAATACCCGGCTTTTGGCGGGGAGTATCAGGTCATTCATCACACCCAGTTGATTGAGGAACTACTGCAGAGTGGACGTCTGAAACTCAAAGACCGGGCGGTTGACCTCGGTAAGGTTACCTTCCACGACCCCTGCTACCTGGGACGCCATAACGATGTAGTAGACGCCCCGCGTGCTGTGCTGCAACAGAGCGGCGCTGCGATGACGGAAATGCCCCGGCATGGCAAGAAATCCTTCTGTTGCGGCGCAGGCGGCGCGCAGATGTGGAAGGAAGAGGAAGAAGGAGAGGCGCGTGTCAACATGACCCGCTTCCAGGAAGCCCAAAGCACGGGTGCACAAACCCTGGCCGTGGGCTGCCCCTTCTGCCTGACGATGATGACGGACGCCTCCAAAGAGAGCGGCGGTGACGTCCAGGTGCTGGATATCGCCGAAATCGTTGCCAACGCGCTGGAGTAAGCGCACCTTTCCTGACGGCGGGCAGATGTTTTCCCATTGATTGCCCGCCGTCAGGAAAAAAATGACCGCAATTTTCAAAAAAACGCCGAAAGATTCTTGCGTTGTACACAAAACGGGGTATAATACAAGTTCTGCAAAAGGGCTTATTGCATGACATTTGAAGCAGGAGTAGCGCTGCTCCCGAAGACACATCAAGGTTCTGGTCGTTTCTCAAAGTTGCCAGAACCTTGCATTGTGTTTATATCTTGCGCGGCTGCACCCTGGCAGCCTGCCCCTGTGCAGAGAATTCTGGCGTTTTTGGAGCATCAGGAGAGGTTCATTTATGGCAAGCCTGCCACAAAAAAATTACGCGCGTGTCCCTGTTCGTCTGTCCATGCCGGAACTGATTGAGGTGCAATTGAAGTCTTTCGAGCGCCTCAAAAAGGAAGGGCTGGTTGACCTGTTCAATGAAATTTCCCCCATCGAATCCTACAATAAAGGTATGCGGTTGTATTTTCCCAGCCGTACCCCTGAAGCCCAGGAATGGGGGCTGACTTACTGGTTTGAGGACCCCAAGCATAGTGTCGAAGAGTGTGTTGAGCGTGACCTGACCTACGCCAGCCCGCTGCACGTTTCGGTCTTGCTGGCCGGCCCGGAAATCCCGGAGCCTATCAAGCAGGACATCTTCCTGGGGGACTTTCCTGAGATGACCGAAAAAGGTACCTTCATCATCAATGGTACCGAACGCGTTGTCGTCTCGCAGTTGATTCGTTCTCCGGGCGTGTATTTCGAAGCCCCGGTAGACCATTCCACCGGCCGTCGGCTGGCAACAGCCAAACTGATTCCCGACCGCGGCGCATGGATGGAATTCGAAACCCGCAAGAGCGATTACATCATCCTGAAGTATAACCGCCGCCGCACGGTACCGGTGACCATCTTCCTGCGGGCGTTGGCCGCCCTCAAGGATGAGTTCCCTGATTCCCCCATCCAGGAAGGAACGGACGAGGAAATCATCAACCTCTTTGCAGATGTGGATACCAACGTGGACCGCATGTTTATTGCCTCCACCTTGAACCAGGAACCCGAATGGGACCTCGAAAGCGGTATCCCCATTGCCGAACAGGCGTTGATTGAATTCTTCAAACGCATGCGCCCCGGCGACCCGGCTACGCTGGAAAACGCGCGCGAGTTCATGCAGGAACAACTCTTCGACCAGCGCCGCTACGACCTGGAACGGGTTGGCCGCTACAAACTCAATCAGAAACTCAACCTGCATGAGCACGTTCCCCTCAACCACCGCATGGTGACCCCCTGGGACGTGATTGCCGTTGTCCGCCGGCTGATTGCCATCAACAACGAAGTGGAAGCCCCGGATGACATTGACCATCTGGGAAACCGGCGCGTCAAAACCGTGGGCGAACTCATCCAGAACAAATTGCGCGTTGGTTTGCGGCGCATGGAACGCGTGGTCAAGGAACGCATGTCCATTCGTGGACAAGACCAGGTTTCCCCCATGTCGCTCATCAACATTCGCCCCGTGGTGGCCTCTCTGCGAGAGTTCTTCGGCTCCAGCCAACTTTCGCAATTCATGGACCAGACCAATCCCCTGGCGGAATTGCGCCATAAACGCACCCTCTCGGCATTGGGGCCGGGCGGCCTGCGCCGTGAACGTGCCGGCTTCGATGTGCGTGATGTCCACTACTCGCACTATGGGCGCATCTGCCCGATTGAAACCCCCGAAGGCCCCAACATTGGTCTGATTGGCCGTCTGGCGACCTACGCACGCGTCAACGATTACGGCTTCATCGAAACGCCGTATCGCAAGGTGATTCGTTACCTGCCTGCCGATTCTCCGGAACTGATTGGACGCGCCCTGCGAGAAGACGTCGTAGACCCCCAGAGTGGCGAGACGATTGCCGAGAAAGGCCAGCGCGTGGATGAGGAGACCGCCGCCCGCATTGCCCAGACTGGACTGGAGCGTGTGCTGGTGGTGCCCTACGTTTCCGATGAGGTGGTGTATCTCTCCGCCGATGTGGAAGACAAATTCGTCATCGGCCAGGCAAACACGCCACTGAACGAATACGGAGAATTTCTGCACAACCGCATTTCTTCACGCCACAACGGCGCGTTCTCCTTTGCCACTTCGGAGACGCTGGATTACATGGACGTTGGCCCCAGCCAGATTGTCGGTATCAGTGCCGCCCTCATCCCCTTCCTCTCCCATGACGACGCCAACCGCGCCCTGATGGGCTCCAACATGCAGGCGCAGGCGGTTCCGCTGTTGACTCCTGAGGTGCCTCAGGTTTCGACGGGCATGGAGTACCACGCAGCGAAGGATTCCGGCCAGGTTATCATGGCGGAAGGCGATGGAGAAGTGCTCTCTGTCACCGGCAAGCAAATTCGCGTGCGCTACGATGACAAGGATGAAGTCACCACCTACACGCTGCGCAAATACCAGCGCTCCAACCAGAGCACCTGCATTGACCAGCGTCCCGCGGTGGTCAAAGGGCAGCGCGTGCGCAAAGGGGACGTCATTGCCGACTCCTCCTCGACGGATAACGGACACCTGGCCCTGGGACAGAACGTGGTGATTGCTTTCCTTTCCTGGGAAGGCTCGAACTTCGAAGACGCCATTGTGGTCTCCGAGCGCCTGGTACAGAACGACTACTACACCTCCGTGCACATCGAAAAGCACGAGGTGGAATCCCGCGACACGCGCCTGGGCGTCGAAGAAATCACGCGGGACATCCCCAACGTGGGTGACGACGCCATCAAAGACCTGGATGAAGATGGCATCATCCGCATCGGTGCAGAAGTTGGCCCCGGGGATATCCTGGTGGGTAAAATTTCTCCCAAAGGTGAGAAGGAACTTACCCCTGAAGAACGCTTGCTGCGCGCTATCTTCGGAGAAAAATCTCGCGATGTGAAAGACACCTCTCTGCGCATGCCGCACGGAGAGCGCGGCAAAGTCGTGGACGTCAAAGTCTTCTCCCGCGATGATAATGCCGACCTCTCCGCAGGCGTGGACAAGATGGTGCGCGTCTCTGTGGCACAGCGGCGTAAAATCACCGAAGGCGATAAGATGGCCGGCCGCCACGGGAACAAAGGCGTCATCTCACGGGTAGTACCGGTAGAGGACATGCCTTTCCTGGATGACGGCACCCCGGTGGACATCATCCTCAACCCGACAGGTGTTCCTGGACGTATGAACCTCGGGCAGGTGCTGGAAGCCCACCTCGGTTGGGCATCCAAACGCCTTGGCTTCCGCGCGGTCGTACCCGTTTTCGATGGCGCACGCGAAGAAGAAATCGAGGCCGAACTGGCCCGTGCCTGGATGATTGATGTCGCCTGGCGTGAAATCGGTGAACGTGCCTGGGATTGGCTCCGTCAGCAGGAGTACGACCCCGAAATGATTGAAGATGACGATGAAGTGCGCCGTCTTTACATGGAAGAGTGGCTGGACCCGGAGCAATACGACCTTTATCGCATCGCCACCGACCTGACCTACGCTCGCCGGGCTGTGCTGCGAGAATGGCTGCGTGAACAAGGCTACGACCCCGATGCCCTGCTTGCCTTTGAAGATGAGCAACTGAGCATCGAAGAGCGCGAAGCCCGTGACGCGCGTGCCATCAATGCCTGTCTGCGGTTGTGGCTGGCGCATCAGGGCAAGGAAACCGCCGAGATTGCCGATGAAGACTTGAAGGACGCGGCCTCGCGGGTGATGCTGGAAACCGGACAACCGGTACCCACCCTGGGGCTGGAGGTCTTGCGAGATGGAAAAACCGGCGAACCCTACGACCGTCCGGTGATGGTGGGCGTCATGACGATGCTCAAACTGCACCACCTGGTGGAAGACAAAGTCCACGCCCGCTCCACTGGCCCCTACAGCCTGGTTTCCCAGCAGCCGCTTGGCGGTAAAGCCCAGTTTGGCGGCCAGCGCTTTGGTGAAATGGAAGTGTGGGCGCTGGAAGCCTATGGCGCGGCCTACATTTTGCAAGAAATGCTCACCATCAAGTCCGATGACGTGGCCGGGCGCGTCAAAGCCTATGAAGCCATCGTCAAGGGTGAACCAATCGAAGAGCCCAGCATCCCGGCCTCCTTCCAGGTGTTGGTGAAGGAACTACAGAGTCTGGGGTTGGCCGTAGAGGCCATCACCACCTCTGGTAATGTCATCCGCTTTGGCAAGGAAGAGGAACGCACCCGTACCCCGAAGATGCGCACGGGCTTGCTGGGGCTGGGTGATGACTTGTAAAACGCGGCGCGCTTTCCTTGACGCTCATTTGGGCGCATGGTAGAATAATCATTCGTTGCCGCTATGTCAAAATGATGCAACGCGCTTGTTTTTGCAGTACGTTGTTGCGCAATGTGATTACTGCGAGGCCATCAATGCGACTTGATGGCCTCGCTTAATGGAAAACGAAACTCTCATCTTGTTCTGGAGGCAGACGTGCCCACGATTAATCAACTTGTACGCAAAGGTCGCAAACCGAAGAAGACGAAAAGCAAGGCGCCTGCGCTGCAGTACACCTTCAATTCCATGAAGCAGCGCCGTATCCGCCAACCCAAAGGCGCGCCGCAAAAGCGTGGTGTGTGCACGGTGGTGCGTACCACTACGCCCAAGAAGCCGAATTCCGCTCTGCGGAAAATCGCTCGTGTGCGCCTGACAAACGGTATCGAAGTGACGGCCTACATCCCTGGTGAAGGCCACAACTTGCAGGAGCACTCGGTGGTGATGGTGCGCGGCGGTCGTGTAAAGGACCTGCCTGGTGTGCGCTACCACATCGTGCGCGGCACCCTGGATACGGGCGGCGTCAATGACCGTCGGCAGGGTCGTTCCAAGTACGGCACCAAACGCCCCAAGACCAAATAACCCAATCGCCGGTTTCTCCCTCATCTGGAAGACCGGCGATTATTTCCGTCAGTTTACGCTAACACTTACGACAGGATGGTTTGATTATGGCTCGACGTTATCGACCTGAAAAACGCCAGGTTCCCCCTGACCCGCGGTACGGCAGCGTGCAGGTGCAATCCTTCATCAACCGTGTGATGAAGGACGGCAAGAAGAGCACCGCCACCCGTATCGTTTACGATGCTTTTGATTTGATTGCCGAGCGCACCAAGAAGAACCCCCTCGAGGTTTTCGAGCAGGCAATCAAGAACGTTTCCCCGGTGATGGAAGTTCGCCCTCGCCGTGTGGGTGGCGCCACCTACCAGATTCCTATGGAAGTGCCGCGCCACCGTCAGTTCGCGCTGGCCACCCGCTGGATTCTTGGCGCTGTGCGCTCCCGCAGTGGTAAGTCGTTTGCCGAAAAACTGGCTGCCGAATTGATGGACGCGGCCAACAACACCGGAACGGCTATTCGCAAGCGCGAAGAAACCCACAAGATGGCGGAAGCCAACCGGGCGTTTTCCCACTACCGGCGCTAAGCGCAGGTATGCTTTGCAGGTGTTGAATGGCTAGAGAATATCCTCTTGAACGGTATCGAAATATTGGTGTCATTGCGCACATTGATGCAGGCAAGACCACCACGACTGAGCGTATCCTGTTCTATACGGGCAAAACGCACCGTATTGGCTCCGTAGATGACGGCACTACCGTCACCGACTGGATGGAACAGGAGCGCGAGCGCGGTATCACCATCGTCTCCGCTGCAGTGACGGCTGAGTGGCGCGGCTATCAAATCAACATCATTGATACGCCGGGGCACATTGACTTCACCGCCGAAGTGCAGCGCTCTTTGCGCGTGCTGGACGGCGGCGTGGTCATTTTCGATGCCGTGCAGGGCGTGGAGCCGCAAAGTGAAACCGTCTGGCGGCAGGCCGACCGCTACAATGTGCCGCGAATTTGTTTTGTGAACAAGATGGACCGGGTAGGCGCCTCGTACGAGCGCACTATCGAGACCATCCGCGAGCGCCTGGGGGCTAACCCCATTGCTGTCCAATGTCCCATTGGGACCGAATCCGCCTTTGAGGGTGTGGTAGACCTGTTGACCGAGCAGGCCATCACCTGGGTGGATGACCTGGGCAAGGAGCCTGTCGTTGGCGATGTGCCGGTGGAATTGCGGGACAAGGTGCAGCAGATGCGCGAGCGCATGATTGAGCAGATTGCTGAACTGGATGATGACCTCACCATGAAGTACCTGGAAGGGGAGGACATCAGCGTCGAAGACTTGCGCCGTGCTTTGCGGGCTGCTACCATTGCTGGTCAGGCAACGCCTGTGTATTGTGGCACATCCCTGAAAAACAAAGGCGTGCAACCCTTGTTGGATGCCGTGGTGGATTTCCTGCCTTCGCCTGTGGACATTCCCGCGGTGCGCGGCACCCACCCTAAAACCGGGGAAGAGTTGGAGCGCAACCCCTCGGATGATGAACCCACCTCTGCCCTGGTCTTCAAAATCGTGACAGACCCCTACGTGGGACGCCTGGCGTATTTCCGGGTGTATTCTGGTGTGATTACCAAAGGTGCCACGGTATACAACGCCACCAAAGGCAAACGTGAACGCATTGGTCGCCTCATCCGCATGTATGCCGACCGCCGGGAAGATATTACCGAAGTGCGGGCAGGCGACATCGCCGCAGTTCTGGGGTTCCGCGATACCTTTACCGGGGATACCCTGTGCGATGCCGCTAACCCCATCGTTTTGGAGAGCATTTCTTTCCCCGAACCGGTGATTTCTATTGCACTGGAGCCGAAGACCAAGGCAGACCAGTCCAAGATGGCGGAGGCCCTGCGGAAACTTGCCGAAGAAGACCCCACCTTCCGGGTGCGCACAGACGAAAATACCGGACAAACCATCGTTTCTGGGATGGGCGAATTGCACCTGGAGGTGCTGGTTGACCGCATGTTGCGCGAGTTCCGTGTGCAGGCGCGCGTGGGACGCCCTCAGGTGGCTTACCGTGAGACCATCACGCGCGAGGTTCCCAAAGTGGACTTCCGCTACGCCAAGCAGACCGGTGGACGCGGTCAATATGGGCATGTGGTGCTTGAGATGAAGCCCGGCGAACCTGGCAGCGGTATCACCTTTGAAGACGCCATCGTGGGCGGTGCCATCCCCAGAGAGTACATCCCGGCAGTGGAAAAAGGTGTTCGCGAAGCCGCGGATGCAGGCGTCCTGGCGGGGTATCCGGTAGTGGATATTGCCGTCCGTCTGTACGATGGTTCTTACCACGAAGTGGATTCCAGTGAAATGGCTTTCAAGATGGCTGCATCGCAAGCCTTCCGCGAAGGGTTGCGCATGGGCAAGCCCGTATTGCTGGAACCGGTGATGAAGGTCGAAGTTGTGGTGCCGGAGGAATTCCTGGGAGACGTTATCGGGCAAATCAACGCCCGACGTGGCGAAATCCTGGGGATGGAAATGCGCCCTGGCAACGCCCAGGCGGTGCGGGCGATGGTGCCTCTGGCCGAAATGTTTGGATATGCCACCGCTTTGCGTTCTGGAACGCAGGGACGCGGTGTTTTCTCGATGGAATTTGACCACTATGCTCAGGTGAGCGAGAGCGTGGCAAAGGACATCATTGGTTGATATAACTTTTGCGGGGCTGGCTCCGCAGCAGAGCATTTTTTCCTTGAGGAGAGATTTTCATGGGTAAGCAGAAATTTGAGCGCACGAAGCCGCACCTGAACGTGGGTACGATGGGGCACATCGACCACGGGAAGACGACCCTGACGGCG
>DAOTWV010000326.1:0-9519 GCA_034435695.1 Anaerolineales bacterium
CAGGTGCAGGTGCTCTTCGATGATGTGCTTACCCTCGCGCCTGGTCAGGTGCTCAATCTGGATTATCAGGATGCCTCGCTGGGGAGTGACCCTGAGGCCGGGCGGCGCTTGTTTTATGAAAACTCTTTGGGCACGAACGCGGGATGCCGTATTTGCCATTCGCTGGAGCCGGGAGTGCGCCTGGTTGGACCCTCGCTGGCGGGGGTGGCTACCCGCGCCGCAACGCGCGTACCAGGCATGAGCGCCGAAGAATACCTGCGCCAATCCATCCTGGAGCCAGATGCCTATGTCGTCGAAGGGTATCCTGCTGGACAAATGGTGCCGCACCTGGGGGATATTCTCAGCAAAGAACAGGTAGATGATTTGGTGGCTTTCTTGATGACACTGAAGTAATTTCGGATTCCAAAGGGTATTGGGAGATACCATACTTTTTGCGTGAAATATGGCACAAAGTGTAGTAAAATGTCAAGAATAAGTGATGATGCGTGCAGTGCGCAGGAAGGTGCGTACTGCACACGCCATCACGGGCGTGCAAAATTCACTCTGTAGTTCTCTGGAGGTACCTGTATGCAAAAGAAGTTCTGGATTCTCGTTTCCGTAGTAGCCGTTTTGGCTTTGCTGCTGGCTGCCTGTGGCGGTGGCAAGCAGGAATCTGCCGAGCCGATGGAGGCTGGCAGCAGCGAACAAGGCGGTGCTGCTGAGGCCGGGATGGCTGGCGACCCGGCGGCCGGCAAGGCCATCTTCGAGCAGAGTGTGATTGGGTCCAACCCCGGTTGCGCTACCTGTCACTCGCGAGATGCCGGCGTGACGCTGGTGGGGCCTTCGCTGGCAGGCATTGCCACCACCGCCGCCAGCCGCGTGGACGGTATGAGCGCCGAAGAGTACATCCGCCAGTCTATCCTGGAACCGGAAGCCTACGTGGTGGATGGTTTCGTGGCGGGGACGATGGTTCCCGGTTGGGATAAGGCGCTCAGCGAGAAAGAATTGAACGACCTGGTGGCCTACTTGATGACGTTGCAGTAGGCTGTCAATTGCACGAAAAAAAGGGCGGTGCGCCAGCCGGCGCGCCGCCCTTTTGCTTTGGATATGCAGGGTTACTCGTTGGGGTAGCAGGTTTCGTGGTTTTGCCCTGTAACGCCATCAATCAGGCGTATGCCATCGAGTTGACCGGCAACGGTGATGGTGTACGCGGCTGTACCGGATAGCGTGCCCTCGAGGTTGTGCCATGTAGCCAGCAGTTGATTGCCTTCGATGTGCGCCTCGCCTTCGAGGATGTTTTCGTTGAGCAGCCAGGTCAATGCGTAGGTACTCTCACCTGCGCTTTCGATGTGCAGCGTTCCGCCATATTCCGCATCGGTCATGTCGGTTCCGTTGAGGGCGTAATCGCCGGTGATGTCGGGCAGCGCCTGTGGGTTGGCAGGTGCTGCCAGCGGGGCGGGTTTGTTGCGCATGCCGGCGCAGGCGCTCAGCAGCAGGGGGATGAGGAGTAGGGTAATCAGAAGACGTTTCATTTGTTGGGGGTGACAGGTGTGGCAGGGACGATGGGGCTGCCCCCTGTTGCGGGTTCGGATTTACGCAAGGCAGCGAGCAGTTTCTCGGCCTCGGGGCGCAGCGGCGAATCCGCCGGGGCAAGTTGCAGGAAGGTGCTCAGGTCTTCGATGGCGGCTTTGGGGTCTTCGGTGAGCACATAGGCTTGTGCGCGGTAGAAGTACAGGTCAATGCGTTCTGGGGCGAGGTTCAGCGTTTGGGTGAGGTCATCCACAGCGGGCGCGCCCTGTTGCTGCTGGAGGTAGGCCAGTCCGCGGTAGGCGTACACATCGGGGTTGCCGTATCCCAAATCGAGGGCGCGGCTCAGGTCGCTGATGGCGGTGCCATAATCGCCCTGCTGGTAGGCGAGGCTGCCGCGTGCGAAGTAGGCGCGGGCGTGGTTGGGGTCGAGTTGCAGCACGCGGTCGTAATCGGTGCGGGCGCTGGCAAAGTCGCCGAGTTGCTGGTAGAGTTGCCCGCGGTTGAAGTAAGCAGAGGCGTCGTCGGGCTGCAGGCTGGTGGCCTGAGTGTAGTCCTGGATGGCGGCTTGCAGGTCGCCAAGGTGTTCGTACCCCTGGGCACGCTGCAGGTAGGCGTTGACGCTATCGGGCTTGAGGCTGAGGAAGGCCGAGTAGTCGGCGACCATGGCGTCGAACATGCCGAGTTGCTGATAGACGGCGGCGCGGCTCTCATAGGCGCGGGCAAAATTGGGGTTGATGGTGATGGCCTGGGTGAAATCTTCCAGGGCGCGCTGCAGGTCGCCCTGCAGGGCAAAGGCCGCGCCGCGGTTGGCGTAGTAGGTGGCGCTTTCCGCCTGGGAGGATGCGTTCTGGATGGCCTGGGTGTAATCGTTGATGCACAGGTCGTATTGTTCCAGTTGGCGGTAGGCGTTGCCGCGCTGGTTGTAGGCAATCGCGTTTTTCGGGTCGATTTCCAGCACCTGCGCATAGACGTTGATGGCCTCACTGAATTGCCCCTGCTGGTAGAGTTGGTTGGCCTGGTCGAGCATGGCGGTGGTATCTGGTGTGGGCGTGGCTTCGGGCGTGGCTTCGCCACTGGTCTCCCCGCCGGTTTCTCCGCCGGTATTGCCGGCCATTTGCGGGCAGGTGTCCTCTTCCACCGATTCGATGCGTAAAGTGCAGGTGGCCTGGAAGGTGTAGGTAGCGTTGCGTTCTTCGCCGCTGGAAGAGCGCGCCAGGGCTTCGCCGTTCAGCACCCGGTATTCGGTGGTGACGATGTAGTGGTACACGCTGCCATCTGGGGGGATGGGGAGTTCCAGTTGTTCACCGCTCTCGCGATTGAGTCCCAGCGCGTTGCCGATGCTGGCATCCATGGTGAGTTCTGCGCCCAGGCTGACGCCGCCTGAGCCGCCCAGGTTGAACGAGAGTTCGTTGGATGTGCCCGCAATGCAGGAGATGGCCTTTTGTTCCACGATGGGGCCGCAATGCCGCACGGTGCGCACCTCGGTGATGCTTTCTATCTGTTCCTGCTGGCTGAGCAGTTGCACTACCCGCCAGGATGTGGTGATACCGGGGTTGGTCGGCTTGCACGCACTCAGGGAAAAAAGCAGCAAGCCCGTCAGGATGAGAGAAATTCGTTGACGCATGAATGACTCCAGATGATGAATTTTTTTGCGTATGTGCAAGGTTTACGGTTCCAGAGAGCCGAAGTATTCGCGGATGACGTCCCGTAATTGCGGAGGAATGTTTTCGTTATCCAGCGCCTGCTGGTAGGCATCCAGGAATTGGGGCAGGGCTTCGGTGTATGGTACGGTGAGAGGGGCGCTTTCCGGGGGGAGGGTATTGCTCTCTCCGGAGATGGTTTCGCCTTCGGATGAGGTGCCGGGAAGTGTGATGCTATCTGCCCCGCCGCTCAGGCGCGGGTCGGGGGCGGTGAGAGGATCGTAAGTGGGGGAATTGCCAGAGGGTTGTGCGCCGTTCCCCGGCTGGATGGGGGTGTTGCCCGCCGGATTTCCCGGCGCCGACTGGCCACTGCCGGAACCTGTGCCGCCTGCTCCCTGGCCATTCCACAGGCCCTGTCCTGTACCTGGGGCGAGGCCGTTTGGTGGCGTGCTGCCTTGTTGGGATGTGCCGGCCTGCCCGCTGTAGAGCAAGCGCTGCTGACTGGCGCTCAGCGCCTGGGAAAGTTGCGCCGCCGCGGCCGCCTGCTGGATACGGGCGGCATCCTGGCGCAGGGCTTCAGCGGCCTGCTGGAGCGCCTGGGCGGCATCGGGGCTGCCTGCCTGGATGGCCTGCGCGGCCTGACGCAGTTTTTCCGCCAGTGCCGGGTCGCTTCCCGCAACGTTTTGTGCCAGGGTGTTGAGTTGCCCGGCGATGGCTTCGCGCTCTGTGGGCGACATGCTCTGGATATCCAGGTTTTCCAGTTGTTGGGCTGCATTCAGCAGGTCACCCTGCGCAAGCGCTTGCCCAACCTCTTGCAAGGCGGGGCTGGCAGAGAGCGCCTGTCCACCGGATTGCAGCGCCTGTGCAAGTTCCTGTGCCTGTGCCGGAGAAAGGGTTTTGAGGAATTGTTTGCCAGTTTCGAGGGCGGCGTTGGCCTCCTCGAGGGTTTGGGCGTTTGCAAGTTCCTGGCGGGTTTGGCTGAGGATGTCTTCCAGGCGGGCTTTTTCTTCGGGGGTGAGGCTCGTTTCCTGGGTAATTTGCTCTCGCAGGCTGTCCACGGCCTGGATTTCTTGCTGGATGGCGTGCTGCACCTCCCGTTTGTGTGCCGCGCGCTGGAAGGGGGCGCGCTGCATGCCGGTCAGCACGTTGAGCGCCAGCAATGCAAGGGTGAGCCACAGTTGCCAGGGGGGCAAGTGGAAGGCAAGCACGGGCCAGGGGGAGACCTGTGCCGCGCTACGCAGAGCGTCTTGTTGCAGGGCAGCGTATAGTGGGTGGTCGGTGCGGGGGCGATATTCGAGTGCGGTGCTGAGGCGTTCCTGCAGGTTGCAGGCGCGTTCTACATGCCGCGCGACGGACAATGCCTGCACCGGCCAGAGGAGAGCGAGCAGGCCGCCGAGGAAGACGCTGCCGAGGATAAGCAGCCCGGAAAGTATCAGGAATTCGCGGCGCAGCAGGGCGTCGGAGAACATGAGGGGCAGGGAGAATCCCAGAGAGAGTGCCGCGCCCACCGGAAGGGCGCGCAGCATCCACCGGGCGACGCGGCGCAGCCGGTAGAGGTTCTTCCACTGGGTGAGGTAGGCGTCCATTGGAATTCAGATATCCTGTCTCTGCACGTTCCGTTTGGCCAGCCAGAGAAAAAAGCCGCTCAGCAGCAAGTTGAAGAGAGTCGTGATGAGCCACGGCAGAGGGTAATACAGCGTATGGCTGTTGATTGTGGTGCTGTCCCAAAAAATGGCGTTGGATTCAGCAAAGATGCTCTGGCTGGCGAGCATGCTGGCGGGGGCGTTTATGGCTGCAGCCAGGTAAGAGATGGCTGTTGCCAGAAATTCCGCGTTGAGATGCAGCCCGGCTATGGTGATGGTGTTGCTGGCGTTTGCCAGGGTGGTAAAAGAGACAAGCATAATGCCCACCAGCGGCAGGATATAGGTGCCCAGGGCTATGAGAATGTAAGTGCCAGTGGTGGCTGCCGCGGTGCGTTTGCTGCGGCTGGAGACGAATAGCGCCAATGCACTGTAGGCGATGGCAGAGGTGGTGATGACTGCCAGGTGCATCACCATTTCCCACAAGGAGGGGCCGCCCATGATGTAAGCCAGCATCAGAAAGGGGGTTTGGGCGACGATGAGCAGCAGGGTAAATGCCAGCGCGGAAAGGAACTTGCCCCAGACGATGCCGCCTGCGCGCAGGGTGGTGGTGCGTAGCAGGTCGTAGGTCTGACGTTCGCGTTCACCGGCGATGCCAGATGCCGCCGCGGAAGGGGCGATGGCAGTGGCAATGAACAACTGGGTGGATATGACCAGACCGAAGAAAAAGCGTGCCGTACCGCGTACGTCGGTGAAATCAATGCTGTTGCCAAGACCGCTCTCCATAACTCTGGCGCTGAGAAAGAGTATTCCCGCTGTCAGGAGGACGCTCCCGGCCAGCAGGGTTCGGCTACGTTTGATACGCATGCGAATGCGCAATTCGCTGTATACGATGGGGTTATCCAGCGAGGCATTCCACAGACTTTCAGGCAGGTGTAGCAATTTGGCAAGCATAATCAGGAAACGATACCCTGGGTGAGTTGCATGAAAACGTCTTCGATGTCGGTTTGCTGTTCGCTGAAGTGTACCACAGGCAAATTCTCGTGCACCAGCGTGGTCAGCAGGTCGCTCAGGGCGCGGTCATCACCGTGGAAGGATGCCTGCCAGCGGCTGCGTCCCGGCAGCAAGTGATTGGTTTCTACAGGCTGCACGTCATGCAGGCCAGCGGCGCGCAATACGGGTTCGGCTTGCGGTGCATCGGCAAGCACTTCGATGGTGATAATGCGGGTGCTCTGGATTTGTTGCTGCAGGGTGCCGATATTTCCGCTGGCAACCAGTTTCCCGGCCTCCAGAATGGCGACATCGGTGCAGATTTCGGATACGTCGGAGAGAATGTGCGTGGAAAAGAAAATTGTCTTGCCCATGCGGGCCAGTTCCACCAACAGGTCGCGAATTTCCACGCGTGCCCGCGGGTCCAGCCCGGAGGCGGGTTCATCGAGGATGAGCACCTGCGGGTCGTGGAGCAGGGTGCGCGCCAGGCTGAGGCGTTGTTTCAGGCCGCGGGAAAGGCTTTCGACCATGTCATCTCGACGGTGGGTCATGTCCACCAGTTCGAGCAGGTCATTGATGATAGCGGCGCGCTCCGCACGCGGCACGCGGTAACAACGGGCGAAGAATTCCAGGTACTCGCCTACCTGCAAGTCTCCATAGGTGCCAAAGAAATCGGGCATGTACCCCAGCAGGTGACGCACCTCGTGGGGCTGCGTGGCAATGGAATAGCCTCCCACCCAGGCGTCCCCCGCGCTGGGCTTCAGCAACGTGGTCAGGATGCGGATGGTAGTGGTTTTCCCGGCACCGTTTGGGCCGACAAAGCCGAAGATGGCGCCCTGTTCTACCTGTAAATCCAGGCCATCCAACGCCAGACGGCTGTTGGGGCCCTTGCCGTATCGTTTGGTGAGGCCTTGCGTTTCCAGGATGATGCTCATGGGGCTGGCTCCACGTGAATGGTGGCTATCAGGTTTTTGATGTCGATGTATCCGCTATCGTCGGCGTTTATGCGGAAGAGGCAAAATCCCTCAGGGCTGATGTAGTCACGCCCGTCTTCCCAGGTGACAGGCCACCCTGGTGGCGCATCTTCGAACGTGTTGGTGCGGTAGTTCCATATCTGCGCGGCGGGGGGAGGGTTGCCTCCCGGCATGGTGATGTGCAATGTGATGCTTACAGGCGCATTTTGCGGAGGCAGTACAGGCAGTGTGCCAAAGAAAGCGTTTTGTTCCATGGGTTCCAGAGTGCTGGAAACCCATTTGATTTTCATGTCCAGCGGCATGGGGATATCGCCATACGTTATGGGGAGCGTGAACATGAAAAGCACTTTGCCGTATGACGGGGGGGCGGCCTGGTGTTCTTTCCAGTGCGGCAACATCTGGGGGACATCCCGGACATCTGCCCATCCAAGCAGCAGCGCGTGGTCGGCTGGCAGCGGTGGGTAGGCATCTGTCAGGGTATCCCACACTTTGCCAAGTATCCTGCCTGAGAAGTCTCCGCTATCCTCGAAATTCAGAATAGCGTAGGGCGTGAAGCGCGGCGTCCGTGTTGCAAGAATTTGCGTTGGGGAGGGGGTGGTTTTGAACGTTCCCAATGCGCTGTATGGTGTGAGCGGCACGTCCTGCAGGTGCATCGTCTGGAGTGTGTTTTCTCCAGGTTGGATATCCTCCAGATTGAACGTTACGATGCCGCGCGTGATGAGCCTGACATCGGTCAAAGGAAACGCCTCTCCCCACGTGAAGTTGCCGCGCAATGCAAGGTTTCCGTTGTGGTCTTCCAGGCGCAGGGCGGCCTGATACCGTGGTGCAGGGATTTCACCGGATACCAGGAAGTGCAACATTTCGCCGGAAGAATGCTTGACATCCGTGATTTTCACCGCATTCGGCGTGTATTGTATGGTGAAGTCGGGCTGTGAATCCCAACGGGCTGATTCGAGCGGGGTAATTTGCCAATGGGATTCGGTTTCCAACAATGGAGACCGGATGTTCGTGTTCAGGAAACCGCTGATGCCATCCACTCTGGCAGTCGGGCTTTCTGGCCAGGAATGGATGATGTAGTACTGATTGACAAGGCTGTTATACCGCAGCCTTCCCGAAGTAAAGGCCATCAGACCACAAAAACCAACAATGATGAGCAGGGTGCTTCTCCATAACCAGATGCGTCGGCGGCGCAGAACGAACAATTGCACGGGGCCAACCAGTAAAGCATATATCAGGGCCAGCAACCCGATAGTGCTGGGGCGGGCCAGCACGGTGTTGGGCAGGTTGTGCAGAACATTGTAGGCGGCGGATGCCTCGTTGTCCGGGCTATCCACATCGTTGGTGTAGTGTACCAACTGCGGCATTTTGTCGGCGACCATGCTCCAGTGCCACAGATTTCGGAAAAATGCCAGACGGTCTTCCGATGCAAGGGTGAGCGGGTCGAAAGTGGTGTAGAGCACGCGTCCCAGGCCGTAGGCTTGCACCAACACCAGTGGGCGCACAGACGTCCCCGCAAGGAGGTGGGCATTGGGGCGTGGGGCGCCTTTCACCAGGGTGAAGTCCCCGGCCATTACACTGCCATCGGGCGACGTAATTTCCTGTGCCTGGTAAGTACCCTGGGGGGTGAATGGGAGTGTATCTGCCAGCCCCAGGGCGTAGGTCCAGTTGCCTCCGCCAACGACTATCAAATCGCCGCCGTTGCGTACCCATTCCTGTATGGCGGTAACTTGTGCCTCGTTGAGTGTGCGTGTATCCACATCGGCACCGATAAGCAAGATATTGAGCGCGCGGTACCCAATGGCGTTTTCCGGCAGCCCATCTCGCGGCACCGTCACGGGCACGACCGTGGTGTTGGTTTCATTTGATGCGGAAAACAACGTCGCCAGTGCAGCGCTTTTGCTCCACGCGGCCACCATCATGTCTTCCGGGGAAATACATTCCATCTTCAAAAAAGCGGTCGTTTTCTTCCCTTTGTCATATTCCAGAACCACATTACTGCTGCCATAACTGTATTCTGGCTGAACGTACACCTCGAAATGCTTGCGGGCATTGGCAGGCAGGTCGAATTGTAATTTTTCACGCGTATCAGGCAGACTGGCCGTAACCGAATGCAAGGCTGCCCCCTGGTTTTCAACTGTCAACCATAACGGAGTCCAGTACCCTGGACGGCAGTAGCCTCCTATGCCTCCAGAAACCTGCACAACCAGAGACGAACCTTCCGCTTGCCCCGAGGCCGAGACGGTGCATATCCCCAAAAACAATATGGTGATGAATAGCCGCGAGAGAATGTGTTTCATGTGTTTTATGATACCGCAAAAAACGCACTTTTTCCCTGATAACTGTGGCAGAGTGGGCGTACCCAGGGTGGTGGTGTGCCATCCCGCTGGAGAGGGGGACGCGCTCAGTCGCCGGAACTGAGCAGTTACCCCCGCACGAGAAAACCGGGTATTGCCGGCAGCGTATGCCTGAATTGCGATACAATTTCTGGCATGGCAGCCTCTCGTCACTCCCTGCGCATCAAAGGCGTGGTACGCTTCGAGCGTGCCCTGCGGAAGCAAATGGCTCTGGGATTCACACCCCAGGAACGCCGTGAATGGCAATCGCGTACCGAACAGGTCTTGCACCAGGTGATGGAAATTTGCGCCGCGCACCATGTAAAAATCGAAGATTTACCAGCCCCTACGCGCCGCGCCTGCCGATTTCTGGCCGGCATCTCCTGGGATACCCTGCCGGAACGCACGCCGCCCGTTGTGGGTTCCGTTGCCCCAAACGATTCCGCACCCCGCAAGACCATCCGCCTGCGCAACGTCGTTACCCGGTGCAATG
>DAOTWV010000327.1:0-1533 GCA_034435695.1 Anaerolineales bacterium
AGATGACGCTGGAAGAATACGCTGATACCTGCGGCGCGAGCGTGCGCGATATCGTTGAACTGGCGCATGAGTTCACCAGCCACGGCAAGAAGGCGGTTGCCGATATGTACCGCGGCCCGGTGCAGCATACCAATGGCTACTATAACGGGCTGGCGGTCATCACCCTGAACGCTTTGATCGGCAATCCGGACTGGAAAGGCGGTCTGACAGTCGGCGGCGGCCACTGGCACGAAGACGGCTCCAAGTCTGGCGCGCCTTTTGCCAAGGGCGATATCTACTCTGGCGCTCCCGGCGGCCTGAAGAAATTCGGCATCCACGTCAATCGTGAGCAGGCAGCTTACGAGAAAACCACACTCTTTGAAGGCTATCCGGCCAAACGCCCGTGGTATCCCTTCACCGCTGAGCTGTACCAGAACATCATCCCCAGCATGGCATCTGGCTATCCCTATCATGGTAAGATTCTGATCACTGTGAAGGGCACGCCTATCCTGGCTTCGCCTGCCGGCCACGCCCAGATCGAACTGCTCAAGGACCCCAAGAAGATCCCGCTGTATATTGCCTGTGACGTGGTGATCGGTGAGACTTCCATGTACGCCGACTACATCATCCCGGACACCACCTACCTGGAGCGCTGGGGCACTTCCCACACTTCCCCGGATGTGGTCACCAAGTTTTCCAAGGTGCGCCAGCCGTTGATCGCCCCGCTGGTGGATACCGTGGTGGTGGACGGCGAAGAGATGCCCATCAACATCGAAGCCTTCTTCATCGCCGTGGGCAAGAAACTCGGCCTGCCGGGCGTCGGCAAGGACGGCTTCGGTCCGGGCTTCAACCTGGATCGCCCCGAAGACTTCTACCTGAAGTTCGTCGCCAACCTGGCCTTCGGCGACAAGGAAGACGGCTCTGAAGCCTTGCCTGAAGCCGACGACGCCGAGATGGAAATCTTCCGCAAGGCGCGCGCTCACCTGCCCAAGTCGGTCTTCGACGAGGAGAAGTGGAAGGCAGCCGTTGGCGACGAGAGCCTGTGGCGGCGAGTGGTGTACCTGCTCAACCGCGGCGGGCGCTTCGAACCGGCCGAAAAGGCCTACGACGGCGACAAGATGCACCACAAATGGGGCGGCCGGTGGAACCTGTACGTTGAAGAAATAGCCACCGGCAAGAACTCGATGACCGGCGAGTACTTCGACGGCCTGCCGAAGTTTGAACCAATCAGCGATGCGGCCGGCAACCCGGTCAAAGCCGACGGCGACTTCCAACTGATCACCTACAAAGAGGTGGTTGGCGGCCAATCGCGCACGGGTGGCGCCTACTGGCTGACTTCGATACTGCCGGAGAACTATGTGTACATGAACCGCCAGGACGCCCGCCGCATGGGCCTGAAGGACGGCGACATGGTGCGCCTGACTTCCAGCACCTTGCCGGAAGGCAAGTTCGACCTGGGCGATGGCCGCACCTATGAGGTCAAAGGCAAAGTGCGGGTGATCGAAGGCATCCGCCCCGGCGTGGTCGCGGTCTCTTGGTCTTACGGCCACTGGG
>DAOTWV010000328.1:0-5445 GCA_034435695.1 Anaerolineales bacterium
TCGGATGTAGTTTTCAAGCGGAAATCTGCCCGCGCCCGGGAAAGGCCGCTGGATTTGCCGCCCTGGTTAAATTATGTATATCGCCCTGCCACCGGACGCGGGCGTAGCTCAGGGGTAGAGCGTCAGCTTCCCAAGCTGAATGTCGTGGGTTCGAATCCCATCGCCCGCTCAGAGAAAGAGAGCATAGGCCACACCCTATGCTCTCTTTTTGTCTTGTAGCGACGACACATCGCTTAGCGGGAATATCGTTCCCTGTTTTTCCGGGCTTTTGAATGCGCCGCGAATTCTCAAAGGGGCAGAAAACAAAAAAACCTGAAATTCTCAGATTTCATGCAAAATCACACTTCGCAATTCAGCATACCTACTTTATAATTGGGGCATCATCTGCCGGTATATCATCCTGCAACGCAAAAAAATCGACTATGCTCAAGTGGTATACCCGGTGGATATCCTCAGGTGACAACCCCAGCGAGTACAGCCATGAAGTCCACGCTTGCCTGCGTTCGTGCGCTGTAAGGCTATCCCCGGGATACACCACCTGCACCTCAATTTTCCGGTTGCACACCGGACAGAGTGCATACTCCTGCCATCCCCCATCGTGAAATACGCGCTCTGAGCGCATCAGCCGAAAGCCACAATTTCCGCATATACGATATCGTACGACATCCTCTGCCATTAACCTTCTCCTGAACGCCATCATAACAAATTCGCTCGTTTGTCCTATTACAAATTCATAACCTCCCCAAAAGTTCTTGTAACGCTTGTGTCACGAGACGAGCAAGGATTTGTGCTAAAATCCCATCCGGAGTAAAAAGAAATGTCCGATAACCACGCCCCCACCATCCTGTACGTCGAAGACAATCCAGATAACCGTCTCCTCGTCCGGCGCATCCTCATGGTCGAAGGTTTCAACATCGTAGAAGCCGAAAGCGCCACCCGCGCGCTGGAAGTCATCAACGACCTGCATCCCGATTTGATTTTGATGGACATCAACATGCCCGATATGGACGGCTACACCCTGACAGCAAAACTCAAAAAGATGCCTCATCTCAAGGGGGTTCCCATTATTGCCCTGACCGCCAATGTCATGCGCGGCGATAAAGAGCGCACGCTGGATGCTGGATGTGATGGTTATATTCAAAAGCCCATTGATGTCGATGCCTTGCCGCGCGAGATTAACGAGTACCTCAATCAAAACTGGGAGTGACCATGGCTGCACCTGAGCAAAATTCTCCGCAACCGAATACCAACGCCGACCAGATACCCAGCGACGCCATCGTGTTGGTAGTTGAAGACAACGTCTCTAACTTTGTCTTGATTGCCCGTATGCTGGGATACATGGGAATCCACTGCGAATGGAAAACATCGGGCTACGAAGTGGTTGAATATGCCGACACGCTGCCTCGGGTAGACCTGGTATTGATGGATATCCGCCTACCCTACGAAGACGGCTACGGGGCACTAAAGAAAATTCGTTCCTCGCCGCGCCTGAAAGATACTTTGGTGGTGGCCGTAACCGCAGAGGCCAGTCTCGAACAAATCAAAAAGGCTCGCGAAGCAGGCTTCGATGGCTTCATAGGTAAACCCCTTGACCCAGACCGCTTCCCAGAACAGATACGCCGTATCCTGGCCGGCGAATCCGTCTGGGAAATCACTGGCTGATAGTTTTACTCTCTCCAAAATGGCGGCCAGGCCGCCATTTTGCTACCCCCGGGATGTGTGTATGTCCGACCTGCCAGATTCTCCTCTCCCCCCAAACCCACTCAGGGACAACGTTGCCCCCTCCACCGACCAGATAAACTTGCCCGTCTCTCCTGAGATACTCATCCCGCGCCTGGGGGATTACCTGCTGGAAAAAGGGCTTATCACCCAGCAAGACTTGCAACGCGCCCTGGACTATCAGAAAGCCAATGCCATCGCGGGTAATCCCCGTTTGTTGGGGCAAATTCTGGTAGAACTCAAGATGGTAGACCGGGCAACCCTCGACCACGTCATTACCGAGCAGATTCTCAAACTGCAAAGCGCCCTCAAAGAAACCAACAAACAACTTGAAAAGCGGGTGGAAGAACGCACTCAGGCGTTGCAGCGTCGTCTGGCACAAATCCGCACAGCCGCCGAAATCACCCGCATGGCCATGCGCGCCCCGCATCTCAATGAATTGCTCAGCATCACTGTCAACCGCATCGTCGAACAATTCAACTACTATTACGCGGCCATCTTCCTCATAGACCCTCAAGGCAAGTACGCAGTTTTGCGCGAGGCTACTGGCAAAGTGGGGAAAGAACTCAAAGCCCGTAACTACAAACTGGCCGTTGGCTCTCGCTCTATCGTCGGGTGGGTCACCACACACAACCAGCCACGCATTTCCACCGACGTCAACGAGGATGACCTCTACCTGCAAGATGAACTCCTGCCACAAACCCGCTCCGAAGCCTGCCTGCCCCTCGCAATTGGAGACCAGGTGGTTGGTGCGTTGGATGTACAAAGCACTACCCCCGAAGCCTTCGACGAAGAAGACATCGTCATCTTGCAAACACTGGCCGACCAGATAGCCTCGGTCATACGCAACATGCGTTTGCTGGAAAACACACAAATCAACCTGCAAGAAATCAACCTGCTATACGAAGCCAGCCATCGCATCAGCCAGGCAGAAACTGTCGCCGAAATCATCGAACACATCACCAACGTCTTCACGCATACCAACTATGCTTCAGCCGTATTGGTCACGGAAGGGCGACGCATGCGGTTGCATTCGGTTAGCAACCCCCGTACAGGAGAACACACCCGGGTAGAAGGGGAAGAATTCCTGCCCTTCTCCATCGAAGATATCGAGAGCACCCTCCCCCGCCGGGAACCTTACCTGCTGGTCACAGAATTCAGTCAGACCACCCTCCCCGCTGCTTTGATTCACGTCCCCCGCCGGCTGGAGTGTGAGGAGATTGTATACTTGCCGGTATGGGGCCGAGCGCATCTGGCTGCGCTCTTCATCCTGGGCGCCCGCGAAAGCGGCACCCTCACCTCCCAAATCATTCAACCCTACGCCAGCCTGGCTGAATTTGCCAGTGTGGCGCTGGGCAAAATCGAAGCCATCCGCGGCACACAGGAACAGGTCTCCAACCTCTCGGTGCTCAACAACGTCAGCCAGGTCATTGCCACAGAGACAGACCTCAAACGCCTGTACCGCGTCATCCATCAACAAGTCAGCCGTGTAATGGGCGATGTCATCTTCTACATCGCCCTCTACGATGCCGAAACGCATTACATTCGCATCCCCTACATGTATGAGGATGGCACAACCTCCCAAATAGACCCCTTCCCGGTGGGCGAAGGCCTGACGTCTATCGTCATTCGTGAAAAGAAGCCCCTGCTTCTGGTAGAGGATACAGAAAGACGCGCCAGAGAATTGGGCGCCAAGCAAATCGGCAAAGTGGCCAGGTCCTGGCTGGGGGTTCCGCTTATGGTCAGCGGAGAGGTCATCGGTGTCATGAACGTGCAGGATACTGAGCACGAGCATGCCTTTACGCCCGATGATGAACGCCTGCTCAGCACACTGGCTGCACAGGTGGCCGTTGCCATTCGCAATGCCCAGTTGATTGCAGATGCACGTGCTCAGGCTGAACGCGAGCGCCGTCTGTACGAGGCCACGCGAAAGGTACGCGAATCCCTGGATGTCCAGACCATCCTGGAAACCGCCGCCCAGGAACTGAGTACCAGCCTGGGGGCACGCCGCGTCACCATCGAAATCAAGCCGCCCACCTCCCCCTCAGGGAATATTGACACACCGGAGGATAGCGCGTGAACCTTTGGGAACGAATCCGCCCTCTGATTTATCCACAGGTAGAATCCCGCGAGGGGCTTGAAGATATCCGCCAATACATCTTGCAGGCTATCCTGCGCGTTGCCAGCCTGCTGGGTCTTCTTGCCCTGCTTATCAACGCACCCAACCTGATTACCAATCGCCTGTGGATTTACCTGGGGTTATACGCTTTTCTGGAAGCCTGGCTGCTATTCGTCACGTACAGTGGCCGCATCCCCTACACCCTGCGGGTGGGCAGTATTCTCGGCATCCTGTATCTGATTGGTGTCGGCTCTACCCTGCAATTTGCCACCGCTGGAGACGGGCGTATCTGGTTGCTGGGCATGGTCTTGTTGGGAACCATTTTCCTGGGGCTGGGCGCCGGGGTAGCCATCACCCTCATCAGCGGCTTGACCTACCTGTTCATTGGCGGGATGATGAGCACCCAAATCATTCCGGCTCCTGTCTTTACCGGTGGCGTAGGTTTGCCAACGCATTTCAGCACCTGGACGACCACGGGCATGACGTACTTCACCATCGGCATCGTTCTGGTGATGAGCGTAGCCGCATTAGTGCACAACATCAACACCACCCTGACGCGTGCCACGCACCTGGCCCACCGCCTGGAAACGGAAAGCCAGGAGACGCAAAAACGTGCCCGACAATTGGAACGCCGCCAGCAACAACTGTACACCGCCGCTGAAATCGCCGGTATCCTGGGGCGGGTGCACAACGTGGATGAACTGCTGCAAACGGTGGTCAACCTGCTTCAGGAGCGTTTCTCCCTGTACTACTGCGGCATCTTTCTGCTGGATGAGCAGGGCACATACGCCGTATTGCACGCCGGCACAGGGGAGGCGGGAAGAGAAATGCGCGCCCGCGGCCACCGGCTGGCTGTCGGCGGCTCCTCCATGATTGGCTGGTGCATCGCCAACCGCAAGGCACGCATAGCCCTGGATACCGGGCAGGAAGCCGTGCGCTTTGCCAACCCTCTCCTGCCACTGACGCGTTCCGAATTGGCGCTTCCTATTTTGCTGGGGGAACGCATTTTGGGCGCGTTGACCATCCAATCCCAGGAGCCAAACGCTTTCGATGAGGACGATATCACCGTGCTGCAAGGTATCGCTACTTCGCTGGCAACCGCTATCGAAAACGCACAACTGGTACAACGCTTGCAGCGCACCCTGGAACAGGTACAGCGGCTCAATCAACAATTCCTGGTAGATGCCTGGCAACGTGAAAGCGCCTTACGACAGGATACCCGCAAATACGAACTGGAAAACCCGCGTGCGCCGGTAAACCTGCCCGAAACGCGCACGCTTAAAGTGCCACTCACGCTGCGCGGCATCACCATCGGAGAAATCACACTGGAAGGCGCACAACCATGGGGCGAAGGGGAGCGCCGCTTCGTCGAATCCATGGCCACGCAGGCTGCTCAGGCGCTGGAAAACGCCCGTCTGGTGCGCGAAACCCTGCAACAGGCACAGCGCGAACAAGTAGTAAGCACTATCACCGAACAAATCCGCGCCAACCTGGATATGGAAGACGTCTTGCGCGCCAGTGTTGATGCCTTACAGCAAACGCTAAAACTGCGCAGAGTGCGCATACAGTTACACGAAAATCCTGCTGCCTCTTCGGGAGAAGACCCC
>DAOTWV010000329.1:0-2201 GCA_034435695.1 Anaerolineales bacterium
CAAGCAAGACAATCAAAATTTTGGGAAGCGGTTTCACTTTAGACCTCCTTAGAACGTTAGACCACAGATGAAAGGGAACCACAGATGAAAGAGAACCACAGATGAAAGGGATAAAAGGGATGGTAGATGGGGATGTGGGGCATCACCTCTGTTTCTGTCCGCGGCACATCCATTTCATCTGTTTTATCTGTGGTACGCCCATGCCATCCATTTCATCCGTGGTTCACATAGTCGCGCACGGCGGTTACCCTTCGGTTACAAGGCGCTGACGCAGTTCGCGTTTGAGAATTTTTCCCGCCCCGGAGATGGGCAGCGCGTCCATGAAAACCACCCGGCGGGGAACCTTGTACTTTGCCAGCCGCGCCTGGAGATGCGCCAGCAAATCCGCTTCACTGGCCTGTGCACCGGGCTTGCGTACCACACACGCCACCCCGACTTCCCCCCACTTCGGGTCTGGCACGCCCACCACGGCGCACATGTGTACCGCGGGGTGCTCGTAGAGTGCCTTTTCAATTTCCGCCGGGTACACATTTTCGCCGCCGCTGATGAACATATCCTTCTTGCGGTCAACGATGTAGAAATAGTGCTCCTCGTCGTAACGCGCCAGGTCGCCGGTATGGAAGAAACCGCGTTCATCCACTGCATCGGCGCTGGCCTGCGGATTGCCGAAATACCCTGAACAATACGAAGGGCCTTTGAGCACCAGTTCGCCCACCTGATTGGGGCCGAGGAAATTCCCTGCCTCATCCACAACACGGGCTTCGATGTAGAAATTGGGGCGGCCAATCGAACCCGCCTTGCGGATGGCGTCTTCCGGCGCCAGGGCAAAGATGCCGGGGCCGAATTCGGTCATCCCGAAGCCCTGCTTGAAGCGGATACCCTTTTCGCGGGTGTACTGCTCCACCAGGGGAACGGGCAGGGGCGCGCCCCCCGAGGTGCAGAAGCGCAGCCCCGAAAGGTCGGTCTGCGCCCAATTGGGGGCCTGAGTCAACATCTGGTACATGGTGGGCACCCCGGCGAAAACGGTCACGGCCTCTTTTTCGAGGATTTCCAGCACCTGAGCGGGGTCGAATTGGCGCACCAGGATGGTCGTGCCGCCCAGGATGACCTGCGGCAGGGTGTACACGAACAGGCCGCCGGTGTGGAAGAGCGGAAAAACGTTCAGGTACACATCGTTGTGGTGCAGGTCGTGGATGACGGTGTTGAGCGTGTTCCAGGCAATCATGCGATGCGAGACCTGCGCCCCCTTGGGCAGGCCGGTGGTGCCGCCGGTGAAAATCAGGGCGGCGATGTCCTCCGCTTCCAGGTCTTCACAGGTGACCGGCTCCCCCACGGGGGTGTGCAGCATCCCGGCATAAGCCGCCCCCTCCAGCGGCACCGCCGGCAGGGGATATTCCGCCGTGATGTTCTTCACTGCCTCCCCAAACTCCGCCGAATGCAGCAACACCCGCGGGGAGGTCTGCCGGATGAGTTCCAGGATTTCCCGCCAGTGCAGCCGCCAGTTGAAAGTGGTGTGCACCGCCCCCAGTTTGCCGCACGCGAAGAACATATCCAGATGCTCGATGCCGTCCCGCGCCAGAATCGCCACCCGGTCGCCCTTTTGCACGCCGAAAGTCTCACGCAAGGCCGCCGCCAGGGCGTTGGCGCGTGCGTTGGCCTGCGCAAAGGTCAGGCGCAACACGGGGGATTTACCATAATCCACAAAAGCCGGTGCATCCGGCGTATACAGTGCTCGTCGGGCCAGGTAATCACCAATGTACATGGCAGGAATCCTCCTCAGGCTGTCGTCCAGCGCCACACGCTGACGGCAAACGAAATGCCTCCGCCGCTGGTGCAAAACAGGATGTTGTCGCCCGCTTTGGGGCCGCGCCCCTGGGCAATGGCGTCATCCAGCGCCATGACCACGCACGGGGAACCGGTGTAGCCCCACTTGTCCATCACCCAATGGGTCTTCTCCAGCGGCTGCCCCAGGGCCTGCATCACCGCCTCGATGGTGCGCAGGTTGAGTTGCGTGAACAGGTACAGGGCGATGTCGTCCTCGTGGAGATTGGCCTTCGCCAGCGCGGTGCGGATGAGCGCCGGCCAGTGCTCCAGGTTGAAGGTCTTGGGGAATTTGCGCACGAATTCCACGCTGGGCGGACCATAGCGGGAGATGTTTTCCGGCGTGGCCGGGCGCGCCGTGCCGCCGGTGTAGATGCCCA
>DAOTWV010000330.1:0-2044 GCA_034435695.1 Anaerolineales bacterium
CCATTCCCCATGCTCCTGCTCAGCGCCTCCCGAATCCACACCCTTGACCCCCGGCAGCCATTCGTCGGGGCGTTGTTGATTTCCGGGGGAAAAATCCTGGCCGCCGGTGAAACCGAAACTTTGCGCCGGGAGTTTCCACGCGCCCGCCATGAACATCTGGAAGGTCTCACCCTGCTGCCCGGCCTGACCGACGCTCACCTGCACCTGCGGCACTACGCCCTCGGCCTGCAAAAAGTGGATTGCGAAACCGATACGCTACGCGAATGCGTGCAACGCGTCGCCCAACGCGCCGAAACTACCCCGCCGGATGCCTGGATTTTGGGGCACGGCTGGAACCAGAACACCTGGACGGACGCGCCGCCCGGCGGCTTCCCCACCGCCGCCGACCTGGACGCGGTCACCGGCCAGCGTCCGGCCTACCTGACGGCCAAATCCCTGCATGCCGGATGGGCCAACAGCGCCGCGCTGCGCGCCGCCGGCATCACCGCATCCACGCCCGACCCGGCAGATGGGCGCATCGGCCGGGACGAACACGGCAACCCCACGGGCATCCTCTTCGAGGGCGCCATGCGTCTGGTCTCCGAGGCCGTTCCCCAGCCAGACCCGGAAAGCATTGCCCAGGCCATCCGCGCCGCGCAGCCCCACCTGTGGCAGGTCGGCCTGACCGGTGTGCACGATTTCGACCGCCGCGAGAGTTTCATCGCCCTGCAAACTCTGCATCAGCGCGGGGATTTGCGCCTGCGGGTGCTCAAAAACCTGCCCGTAGACCTGCTCGATGAAGCCCTGGCGCTCGGCCTGCGCTCCGGCTTCGGGGATGACACCCTGCGCCTCGGCGGCCTCAAGGCCTTTGCCGATGGTGCGCTCGGCCCGCACACCGCCGCCATGTTCGCCCCCTACGAGGATGAACCCGACAACCGCGGCATGTCCCTGCTGGATGCCGAGGAAATCTACGCATTCGGGCGCAAGGCCGTCGCCGGGGGACTGGCGCTCACCATCCACGCCATCGGTGACCGCGCCAACCACGAAGTGCTGGAAGCCTACGCCCGCCTGCGTGCCTTCGAGAAACAAAACGGCCTGCCCCCGCTGCGCCACCGCATCGAACACGTCCAGGTGCTGCATCCGCAGGATACCGCCCGCCTGGGGGAACTGGGCGTCATTGCGTCCATGCAGCCCGTGCACGCCATTTCGGATATGCACATGGCCGACCGTTTCTGGGGAGAACGCGCCCGTTTGAGTTATGCCTGGCGTACCCAGTTGGAAGCCGGCGCGGTGCTGGCATTTGGGTCGGACGCCCCGGTGGAATCGCCGAACCCCTTCTGGGGGCTGCACGCCGCCCTCACCCGTCAGCGGGCAGACGGAACCCCTGAGGGTGGCTGGTATCCCGCCGAGCGCCTGACGCTGTGGGAGGCCTGGCGCGCCTTCACCTTCGGCGCGGCGTATGCCGCGGGGATGGAAGACCGCCTGGGACGCCTGTCCCCCGGTTTCCTGGCTGACCTGATTGCCCTGCCCGCCGACCCCTTTGCGCTTCCGCCCGAGGCAATTCGTGCCTTGCGTCCGCAGCGCGTCATGTGCGGCGGTGCGTGGGTGTGGGAGGGGTAAAACCATAGCAAAAAAATACCGTATTGCCCGTCTGATTGTCTTCGTGCTCTTTTTGTGCAGTCTCCCCTTTGCATGCCTGGGCAGTTTGCCCGTCTTGAGTTTGCTCCCCGCCGATTGGCTGCCCTTTGCATTCACCTTTCAGGCGCAGGTTACGATAGAAAATCACACCCCGGATACGCTCCTGCTTACTCCGTTCACGACCACCCGCGGCTACCCGCAGGTCATCCCGCAAACCGGCACCCTGCGCGGGCGGGACCACATCCTGCCATCCGGTGAAAGCCGTACCCTGTCCTACGACACGGCCGATGCGCCCCTGGCGGGCATCGCCGTATGCAACACCAACGAGGCATGCCGCCTGCTGGAAGCCGGCAGCGGGGAACACATCAACCTAAGCGCGGAGATGCTCTCCACCCTGCCGCCCCTGCCGGATGACTGGCAGACGGCG
>DAOTWV010000331.1:0-2358 GCA_034435695.1 Anaerolineales bacterium
GCAATCGCCGCGCCCAGGATGCTGGTCATGTATTCCGATGGGCGCTGGTCGGTGTAGCCGATTTCGGAACGGGCAATTTCGAAGATGAACGCGCCAGCCTGCATGCGCTGTGCCACACGGAAAACGGCACGCGCCGCGTCGAAGGAAAGCGCCCGCAGGTTCATGGCCGGGACGGTGAAGGTGTGGGGGATGTCCTCCCGCCCGCGGGCCAGGTACAACTCGTGGATGGAGGCGGGGACGATGCCCAACTTGAGGGCGGCAGCCCGCACCAGGTAGCGCGCCCACCCCCGAAGGGAGTCCGTTTCCCCCAGGGCGGAGGCCGCCACCAGGTGGCGCACCGTATCCCGCAGGCGGTCGGGGTCCTCGATTTCCACCCGTCCCCCATCATGCACCGAAAGACTGAATTCCACGGCTTCCAAAAGGTGTTCCAATGCGCTCGTCTCCATGATGCAACTCCTCTCCGAACTGTGCGTAAACAGAACCGTCTCGGGGTTGTCATGCAATCTTATGTTTTCCCCGGTTTTTCCATTATAATGAATGGGTAGCACGCAGACAAGATACAGAATTGTTATGGCTGCAACCGCTCTCACTGTTCACGCCAAAAGGAGGCTTCCATGAGCGATTTACTGCAACAGGTCACCGATGACCAGGACCCCATCAAGAAGATTTTGAATAAAGTGCCCGGCTTCAGCGGCTATATCGAGCGCCAAAGCCGCCGGGATGCCGACAAGTTGCTGCGCGAGACGATTGCCCAGCGCTTCGAGGAGTTGTGGCAGCGGGTTTCCAACTTGCAGCAGGATTTGCTCTCCAGCGGCGGCCTGATGTACGTGGACGATATGGAAAACGCGGCCATCAAGTTGCGCACCTTTGCCGACCGTATCCGCACGGCCAGTTACGGGCATTCCAGTCTCTTCGAGGCGGTCAAAATCGGCGAGGAGGAACTGGCGCAACTGTACGCCTACGATAACGCCATGCTCGACCTGGTAGAGCAGGTGGGCGCGGCCATCGACAACGTGGAGGCTTCTATCGGGACGGACGGCCTGCCGGCCGCCATCCGTCACCTGACCACGCTGGCGCGCGAGTGTGTGAACGTCTTCGACAAGCGCCGGGAGGTCATTTTGGGCGGCGCAGGCAGCGATGCCCCGGCGGCGTAATCATCCATCGGCAATCAAAACACCGGATAGTTGTGCCATGAGGCAATCCGCAAATCGGGCAGAGGAAAACCCCCGGCGTACTCTGCGCCATCTGCGGATGAAAAGGGTGTACGCAGTGTCCGGTATCCAACTTCAAACTCAGGAGTAAAAAATTATGGCCCGAATTTTCGATGTCATCGAATATGCCAGCGAGATGCGCGATGAAATCGTACGCCGCTTTCCCGAAAACGGCCCCGGCGATTTCCGCATCGGTTCGCAGGTGATTGTGCGCGAATCCCAGCAGGCGGTCTTCTTCCGCGATGGGCGCGCCCTGGATGTCTTTGGCCCTGGACGGCACACCATCACCACTGCCAACATCCCCAAACTGATTGATTACGTCGGCAAGGCCTTCGGCAACCGCACGCCCTTCACCGCCGAGGTGTACTTCGTCTCGATGCGCGAATTTGCCGACCGCAAGTGGGGCACGCCACAGCCGATTGTGATTGCCACCCCCGGAATGGGGCTGGGTGTGGCGCTCATCCAGGGCTTCGGCACCTACAGTTTCCAGGTCTCCGACCCGCAGCAATTCGTGGCGCAAATCGTGGGCACGCAGGGCGTGTACCGCACCCGCGATATCGAAGACCGTCTGCGCACCATGCTGCTCTCCAAACTGCAGGACCTGATTGCCAGCACCAAGTTCAACACCATCCCCGACCTGCTGAGCATGACGGAGGAACTGGGCGCCGGCATCCGCGCCAAGGCGCAGGATGATTTCAAGGCCCTGGGGTTGACCCTCAAGACGTTCTACATCGGCAGTTTGCAGCCTTCGGAGAAATCCATCGAGGAACTGCGCGCCCGCGGTCTGCTGGATTTGCAGACCTACACGCAGTTGCAGGCAGCGGATGCAATGCGCGACGCGGCGCAAAATCCCAGCGGCGGTGCGGGGCTGACGGCCGGCATCGGCGCGGGGATGGGCATCGGCAACGTGCTGGGGCAGGCGCTTTCCGGCGTGGGGCAGCAGCCTCAGCAGCAGGCCGCGGCCGGCGGTGCAGCCGCTTCGGGCGGCGTTCCCGCCGTGATGACGCCCGCCGAGGCCGCCGAGGTGCTGCGCGTTTCCGAAGAGGACGTGATTGCCGCCATCGAAGCCGGCGACCTGAAGGCGCGCAAAATCGGCCGCGCTTACCGCATCAGCAAGAGCGCCCTGGATGAATTTTTGGGAGGCTGA
>DAOTWV010000332.1:0-1829 GCA_034435695.1 Anaerolineales bacterium
AAGTCGGGTAAACCCGACTGCATGGCGCCAGCCGGATTGATCCGGCTTTGGCCGATCAGCCCGACGATTTATCGTTGGGCGTGGGTGGCTGGGTTGTTACCGACAAATTTGGAATTGCTGACTCCTTTGTGGATTCCTTGCCAATTTTGCCCAGGTTGTGTATAATCAGCGGCGCTTATCTGGGCGGGTAGCTCAGTTGGTTAGAGCGTTGCGTTGACATCGCAAAGGTCGTAGGTTCGAGTCCTATCCCGCCCACCAACCCCATATCCCAAATGCGTTGACCGGGACGAGTAACTCGTCTAACCCCGCCAGGGAGAGAAGGCCACTGACTGAGAGCCTTCTTCGGTGTGTGGGCGAGTGAAAACCCCCCGCGAGCATGACCCTGAACCTCGCCAGAGCAGTAAGGGAAACGTCTGGCCTCGTTATCGGCCCCAAAGAGATGCCCGTGTGCCTGTCATGCGGGTAATCTGGGTGGAACCGCGAACAACCTTCGCCCCAGAGTGGGCGGAGGTTTTTTTTTACTCTGGAGGTAGTACGATGGCTGAACAAAAAGTGCAGAACCCTAATGTACAGGAGCGGTATGAAGATACCTGGTTGTACCGCATCCGCCACTCAGCCGCGCACATCATGGCGCAGGCTGTTTTGGAAATGTTCCCTGAAGGCAAAGTCGCAATTGGGCCGCCTATCGAAAACGGCTTTTACTACGACTTTGATTTGCCGCGTACCCTCACCCCGGAAGACCTCAAAGCCATCGAAAAACGCATGCGTCAAATCATCGCCGGGAAACATCCCTTTCAAAAGGAGGTAGTCTCGGCTGAAGAAGCGCGGCGCATCTTCAAAGACCAGCCCTACAAACTGGAACTCATCGATGGGCTGGAAGAAGGCGGCTACGACGAATACGGCAACCCCCTGGACGAAAAGCCGGAAATTTCCATTTACAGGCACGATACCTTCATCGACCTGTGCCGCGGCCCGCATGTGGAGCATACCGGCCAACTGAACCCCTCGGCCATCAAATTGATGAATGTGGCAGGTGCCTACTGGCGCGGGGACGAACACAACCCCATGCTGCAACGCATCTACGGCACGGCCTGGGAGACCAGAGAACAACTCAAGGAATACCTCCACATGCTGGAGGAAGCCAAAAAACGCGACCACCGCAAATTGGGCAAGCAACTGGAAATTTACACTTTCGACGAAGAAGTTGGCCCTGGTTTGCCCTTGTGGTTGCCCAATGGCGGCATCATCATCGAAGAACTGGAAAAACTGGCGAAGGAAATGGAATATCGCGCCGGCTACGAGCGCGTACGTACCCCGCACCTGACCAAAGAAGCCCTTTACCTGCGCAGCGGACACCTGCCTTACTATGCCGAGAGCATGTACCCGCCGATGGAAATGGAAGGCGTGCGGTATTACATCAAGCCGATGAACTGCCCCATGCACCATAAAATCTTTGCCAGTTTACCCCGCAGTTACCGTGACCTGCCGCTACGCCTGGCGGAATACGGTACCTGCTACCGCTATGAGAAATCCGGCGAACTCTTCGGGTTGATGCGCGTGCGCTCCATGCAGATGAACGATGCCCACATCTACTGCTCTGAAGAGCAGTTTGAAGAAGAATTCATGGCTGTCGTGCGCATGTACCAGGAATACTTTGACCTGTTTGGCATCGAAAAATTCGTCATGCGCTTGAGCACCCATCACAAGCGCGGCCTGGGCAAGAAATACGTGGACAATGAGCGCCTGTGGTTGAAAACCGAAGACATGGTGCGCCGGGCGATGACCAACGGCGGTGTCCCCTTCGTGGAAGTACCCGACGAGGCCGCCTT
>DAOTWV010000333.1:0-4367 GCA_034435695.1 Anaerolineales bacterium
GCTGGCGAGGGCTTCATCCAGTTTGGAGGCGTCTTTGCCGCCGGCCTGTGCCAGGGTGGGCTTGCCGCCGCCTCCGCCGCCGAGTTGCTGCGCCGCGAATTTGACCAGTTTCCCGGCGTGCAGGCCGCGCTGGGTCAGGTCTTTGGTGACGGTTGCCACCAGCAGCGGGCGTCCGTTGACGACGGTGCCAAACACGGCCACGCCGTTTTGGGGCTGCTTTTCGCGGAAGCGGTCGGCCAGGGAACGCAGGGCGTCGGCATCGGCATCGCTGACGTGCAGCGTGAGGACGCGGATGCCGTTGATTTCCTGTGCTGCGGCGATGTGCTCTTCCAGTTCGGCGGCCAGCAAACGGGTGCGTACCTGTGCCAGTTGCTTGCGGGTGCTTTGCACTTCCTCCAGCAAGGCTTCGATGCGCGTGACGCTTTGTTCGGGCTTGACGTGCAGGCTGTCCGCCACCGCGTCGAGCAGGTTGATGCGCTGACGGGCGTATTCGTATGCGCCGCGCCCGGTGATGGCTTCGATGCGGCGCACGCCGGCGGCCGCACTGCCCTCACTGACAATCAGGAACAGGCCGATATCGCCGGTTTCGCGCACGTGGGTGCCGCCGCACAATTCGTAGGAGAAGGGTTCCGGCTCGCCGATGGCAATCGTGCGTACTGTTTCACCATACTTTTCGCCAAACAACGCCATCGCGCCCTCGGCTTTGGCCTCCTGCAGGGATTTCCAGGTGATGCGCAGGGGGTAGTTCCCCAGGATGTTCATGTTGACGATGCGCTCGATTTCGGCCAGTTCGGCTGGCGTAACCGCTTCGGGGTGGGTAAAGTCGAAGCGCAGGCGGTCGGGGGCTACCAGGGAGCCAGCCTGGCGGGCGTGTTCGCCCAGCACCTCGTGCAGGGCAGCGTGCAGCAGGTGGGTGGCGGTGTGGTTGCGCATGATGTCGCTTCGGCGCTGGGCATCCACTGCGGCGATGACGGTTTCGCCGGTGTGGATTTCTCCGCGCACCACCTCGCACACATGGACGATGACGCCCGCCGCGGGCTTGCGCATATCCACGACGCGCAATTCCCCCCTCCCCTCTTCCCCTCCCCCATTGGGGGCAAGCGTTACAATCGTGCCGGTATCGCTCACCTGACCGCCCGCGGCGACGTAGAAGCAGGTTTCGGGCAGCAGCACTTCGACGCGCTCACCGGCGCGGGCGCTGTCCACCGGCTGTCCATCGCGCACCAGCGCCAGGACGGGGGCTTCCACTTCCAGGGCGCTGTAGGGGTCGTAGGCAACGCCTTCGGGGGGCAGTTTGCCCTGGGCGCGCAACCCCTCGAAAATCTCGCGGTACAGGTCGGCGTCCTCGCCTCCCAGGGGGCCGAAGGCTTCGCCTGCGCCGGAGGCCAGGCGGTGGGCTTCCATGGCTTTGTGGAAGCCGCTTTCTTCCACATCCAGCCCCTGTTCACGCGCCACATCGCGGCTGATTTCCAGCGGCAGGCCATAGGTGGCGTACAAATCGAAGGCCTGTTCACCGGGCAGGGTGTGTTCTCCACGGGCGCGCAGTTCTTCCAGCAGGACTTGCAGGCGTTCCAGGCCGCCTTCCACGGTGCGCTGGAAACGTTCCTCCTCGCGGGTGATGGCATCCAGAATGGCGCTGCGGTTTTCGCGCAGTTCGGGGTAGAAAGCGCCGTAATTTTCAATCACGACGGCGGCTACCTGCGCCAGGAAAGGTTCGTGCAGGCCGATTTTGCCGCCGAAGCGGGCGGCGCGGCGGATAATCATGCGGCAAATGTAGTTGCGGCCGGTATTGCCGGGCACGACACCATCGGCAATCAGGAAGGCGGCCGCGCGGGCGTGGTCGGCAATCACGCGGTAGGGGGTGAAGTTGGCCTCGCGCTCGGCGTCACTGTGCCCGGTGAGACGCTGCGTGGTCTGGATGAGCGGCCACAGCAGGTCGGTGCGGTAGTTGGAAGCCTTGTTTTGCATGACGGCCACGATGCGCTCGAAGCCCATGCCGGTATCCACGTGGGTGGCGGGCAGCGGTTCCAGATGGCTGGCATCCAGGCGGTTGTACTGGATGAAGACCAGGTTCCACAGTTCCAGGAAGCGGGCGCAATCGCCGTTGACCTGGCAGACATGGCCGGGCACGTCCTGCATATCGCAGAATTCGGGGCCGCGGTCAATGTGGATTTCGGAACACGGGCCGCAGGGGCCGGTATCGGCCATTTCCCAGAAGTTGTCTTTGCGGCCGAAGTACATCAAGTGGTCGGGGAGAAAGCCGGGCTGCGCTTTCCAGTGGGCGGCGGCCTCCTCATCGGTGGGGATTTCGCCTTTTTCGTCTTTGAAGACGGTGGCATACAGGCGGGATTTGTCCAGCCCCCACACTTCGGTGAGCAGTTCCCAGGCCCAGGCGATGGCTTCTTTTTTGTAGTAATCGCCAAAAGACCAGTTGCCGAGCATCTCGAAGAAGGTGTGGTGCGTATCGTCGCGGCCGACGTCATCCAGGTCGTTGTGCTTGCCGGCGACGCGCATGCACTTCTGCGAGTTGGCAGCGCGGGTGTAGGGGCGCTTGTCGGTGCCCAGGAAGACATCCTTGAACTGCACCATCCCGGCGTTGGTGAACAGCAGCGTGGCATCCCCGCCCGGCACGAGCGAGGAGGAAGGCACGAAGGTGTGCCCGTGCTTTTTTACGAAGAAGTCAATGAACTCCTGACGAATTTCGGCTCCGGTTTTTTGCGGCATAGGTACTCCAGATGATGGGAATGTCGGTACGTGGTACGTGGTACGCTGTACGTAGTACGTGGTACGTGGTACGTGGTACGCCATTATACCAGCGGTGTGTTAAAATGTGCTGCATCATGCTCTACATCACTGTCTTCTTTTCTGGTCTGACCACCCTGGCGCTTGAATTGCTGGCCTCGCGCCTGCTTGCACCCTACTTTGGCACCAGCAACCTGGTGTGGGCGGCGGTCATCGGGCTGATTTTACTCTACCTGACCCTGGGATACCGCCTGGGGGGACGCTGGGCTGACCGTTCTCCGCACGAAGCCACCCTGTACCGCATCCTGGCGTGGGGGGCGTTTCTGGGGAGTGTGATTCCCTTCGTGGCGCGGCCGGTGCTGCTGCGCGTCGCCGCGGCCTTCGACCAGATGGCAATCGGGGTGCTGCCGGCGGCTTTCGTCGCTGTGCTGGTGCTGTTCAGCGTGCCGCTCACCCTGCTGGGGATGGTCTCTCCCTTTGCCATTCGCCTGGCGTTGCGGGATGCGCGCCGCGCCGGCACGGTTTCGGGGAACATTTACGCCCTCTCGACGATTGGCTCCTTCGTGGGGACGTTTTTGCCTGACCTGATTTTCGTGCCCTGGATTGGGACACGCGCGACCTTCCTGCTTTTTGGCGGGGTGCTGCTCCTGGTGGCTTTCCTGGGTTTGGGGCGGGCTGCTGGCCCCAGGGCGCTGCTCCCCCTGGGGTGGATGCCGCTCGTGTGGCTGATTCTGCTCCTGTGGGCGGCGCGCCTGCCCATCAAGAACACGCCGGGGCAGGTTTTCGAGACCGAATCGAGTTACAACTACATCCAGGTGCTCGAAGACGCCGACGGGACGCGTTACCTGCGCCTGAACGAAGGGCAGGGCATCCACTCGATGTACCACCCGCAGCGCATCGCCTTTGGCGGCACGTGGCAGCAATTTCTGGCCGCGCCCTTCTTCAACGCCCCTCCCCTGCGGCTGAGGGACGTGGACAGCATGGCAATCATCGGGCTGGCGGCGGGTACCAGCGCGCGGCAGGCCACGGCGGTTTTCGGCCCCATCCCGATTGACGGGTACGAAATCGACCCCGAAATCATCCGTGTGGGACAGACCTACTTCGGGATGACCGAACCAAACCTGCGCGCCATCCCGCAGGATGGGCGCATCGGTCTTGCGCATAGCCAAAGGGAGTACGCCCTGATTGCGATTGACGCCTATCGTCCGCCCTACATCCCCTGGCATTTGACGACGCGCGAGTTCTTTGAGACGGTGCGTGCCCATCTCAAGCCGAATGGTGCGGTTGCCATCAACGTGGGACGCGCCCCCGGTGACCGCCGTCTCGTCGAGGCCCTGGCGGGCACGATGCAGGCCGTCTTCCCCTCCGTTTTCGTGATGGATGTGCCGGATACCTTCAACACCATCGTGTACGCCACCGTCCAGCCTGGCTCATGGGAGAACCTGGCCGCTAACTATGCCGCCCTGTCCGAGGCAGGGGCTTCGCCCGTCCTGCTCGACAGCATCGCCCGCGCCTGGGCGTATCGGCAGCCCGCCCCCGCCAGCGGGACGGTCTTTACCGATGACCGCGCGCCTATCGAATGGCTCACCAACGCCCTGATTTTCGGCTATGTGCTGCATGGCGGG
>DAOTWV010000334.1:0-5870 GCA_034435695.1 Anaerolineales bacterium
CCCCCCAGGGCGGCGACCTGCTCCTGTGGTACGCCCTCCCCCCCCAATCTCCCGTTGACCTGGCCTTCAACCGCCTGGTAGATGACTTCAATGCCCAAAACACCTACGGCGTGACGCTTTATGCCTTCAACCTGAGCACTGCCGAGACCGTACTCAGCCGCACAATCCCATTGCTGGGCACGCCCGATGTCCCTGCCCTCATCGCTATCACGCCGGAACAACTGCCCGCCTACGGCGACTCTCTGCTGCCTCTGGATTCCCTGCTGGACAGCGCGACGTGGGGCATTCCCGCACAAGAACGCCTCTGGACAGACGTCCTGTTGCCCACATCTCCCATCCCCGACGCCGAAAATCCCCGTTACCCGGCCCTCCCCCTGGGCGACACGGCGCTCGGATTGGCCTACAACAGTGACTGGATGGCCCGTCTGGGTTTTTACAACGCTCCCCAAAGCCCCGAAGAATTCGCAACCCTGGTATGTAAAGCCGTCCAACGTCCTTACCGCCCGGATGGCAAAGCCAGCGGGTACGCTTTCGTCCCCTCGCTGGACAGTTTGCGCGCCTGGACGCAAATCTTTGGCGGCTCGCTATACAACGCAGACATAGAAACCTACGATTTCAGCCAGGAGGCCGTCTTGCAAGCAGTTGCCTTCTTGCAAGACCTGTACAAGCGGGGTTGCATCACCCTGGCAGCCGACCAGTCCAGCGCGCAGCAAGCCTTTCAGACAGGCGAAGCGCTGCTCATCTTACAGCCCGTGGACCTGCTGGCCCCAAAGCACCGCTGGCACAGAGAAGTTTCCTTCAACTGGCAGGTGGATACCCTGCCCGCTGGTACGTTACTCTCCCTGCCGCCATTGACGATTGCCATACCGCGCGCCACCCCTGAACGGGAACTCTCGGCATGGCTATTCCTGAAATACGCCAGCAGTACGGATGCCCAGACAGCATTCAGCAAGCAGAGCGCATGGTTCCCCTTACAAACCGCAGCAGTAGCCCAAAGCAACCTGCCCCCGCGTTACGGACGGCTATACAAAGCCCTTTTGCTCAGCCCGTCCTACGAAGGCGCCGTATTGCCGCCAGCATTTGAAGACAATCTCTCCCAGACGCTTCAACGCGTCATCAAAGGGCGTGCACCCATCAGCACCCTGGACAGATTATCACCATAAGCCTCCCGCAAACAATGCAGCGCGGCCAAAGGCAATGCCTTCGGCCGCGTTATCAGGGGGATTCAATGCGCATTTCAATTTTGCAAACATCCATGAATTTCATCGTTTCAGGCGCAATTTGTGACGATTTTGTGACGCACTATATGAGAAAATATGGCTGACGTTCCTCCCGTACAGAACGGAGCCGAAATCATGTACTTCTCAGAAACGCCCCCCACCAAATGGAAGCACGCTTTCGATGCTTTACGCCCGGGTTATGGGTGCCTGCAAGAGGTAAGCAACACACCGGAAAATACAGCCTGGAAGGTAAATACCTCGCCCTCTCCCTTAATCGCAGGAGAACGAAACATGGATTTGCTCGCATTGCTGCAACAGGCCATTGCGTTCAGCGCCAACGCGGTAGTCATCACCGATTGCCATGGCGTGATTTTGTACGTCAACCCGGCCTTCACCGAAATCACGGGGTATACGGCCGATGAAGCCATTGGCAACACCCCCCGGATGCTCAAATCCGGTCAACATTCCGATGCCTTTTACCGCGAATTATGGCAAACCGTCCTGCGCGGCGAGGTATGGCGCGGGGAAATGACCAACCGCAAGAAAAACGGTGAACTCTATTGGGAGTACATGACCATTGCACCAATGCAAAACGAGGCCGGAGAAATCACGCATTTCGTTGCCATCAAGGAAGATATCACGCGACGAAAACGGGCCGAACTCGAACTGGAACGCCAGGCAACCACCGATGCGCTTACCGGCATCCCCAATCGGAGGTACTTCTTCCAACACGGTGAAATGATGTTCACTGCAACACATGAACATCAGAACGGTATGTTGAGCGGGCTGATGATTGATATCGACCACTTCAAGTCTATTAACGACCGTTACGGCCATGCCACTGGCGACATCGTGCTGCAAGAGGTGGCCTCTCGCCTGAAACACCACCTGCGTCCCGGCGACCTGCTTGCGCGTTACGGGGGAGAAGAGTTTGCCGTACTGCTTCCTCGCACTGCACAGGCAGGAAGCCTGACCATTGCGGAACGTCTTCGCACTGCTATCGCAGAACGCCCTGTCGCCACCCCGGCAGGCGCAATTATGCTGACTGTCAGCATTGGCGTGGCTCAGGCTGACAAAGACACTGCCTCACTGGAAAATCTACTCAGTTGTGCAGACAGTGCGCTCTATCAGGCCAAAAACGCTGGCAGAAACCAGGTTGTCGTTTGGGGACATACGTCTGATGCAGCCGCAGGAAATCAACACACCAGAAAGAAACGCAACCTGCGTTCCAAAATCTCACAGAAGATGCATCGGCAACAGCGGGTGTTTGCAACGCGCCCCAAATACTTTACACGTTGAACTGACTGGCGTGACCGCCGTATCCCATACGGCAAGCCATTGGCAATCTGGGGCGTCATTCCGAGGGAAATACCAGCACGAAGGCGGGTGGCCCCCAAGCCGAAGACTGGCGTTACAGAAAGGCGGCTTGGGGGCTGTTCCCCTCGCCTGGACACGAGATAATGCAATCCGCGAGTGGGGGTATGCGAAACAGGCAACAGGCAGGGGAAAACCCTTCCTCATCCCTGTGCAGACGCATCGGCAGAAAGGCTGCGGGACAGCAGCGTCTCGGCCTGTGCTTTCTCCCCCAGCGCCTGCAATACCTCCGTCACCCGTGCATAACTCAAATCCGGGCTGGCAAACCCTGCAAATTCTGTATGTTCCAACGCTGCAAGAAAGCGCGCTACATAAGCACGGGCATCATGCTCGTTTCCTTCTTTCCAGCAGATATACGCCAGCCCAGCCAGGCTCTCCAGAGCGAGATGGGGCATATCGGGCAAAATAGTCATGGCATGATGATAAGCATCCTTCGCCAGCGCCCACCGTTGCAATCCTGCATACGCGTGCCCCAGGCAAATATAGGAAAGCACTTCTCCATAGCGTTCCTTACTATCCGCCCACAATTGTACAGCCTCTTTGAGCATTGCAACCGCTTGCTCGTATTCTCCTCGCAACACACAAAGCCTGGCCCATCCTTCCAGCACGTTACGTCGCACCCAACCAAAGTGGTATTTGCGGCCAAATTCCAACGCTTTCTGGTAGGCAGCCTCCGATTGCTCAAATTCGCCCAACTCACGCAAGACATCCCCAAGATTGTTGTACAAAACAGCAGCCGTGGCGCCATCTTCCAATTCCAGCGAAATCTCCAGGGCATCTTGCCAGTAATCACGAGCATCACGATAGCGGCGATGGTGTATGCTTATGCCTCCTGCGAAGATATCCAACTCGCGTTGAACCCACAAATCCCGCACTTTTTCTCTCAAATCAGCGATTTCGGCCATGTATTGGCCGTCATAACGATTCAGGCTTTCCAGTTCGTTCAGGCTTACGGCCATCGCTTCGTAATGGTTGATTTCTCGGGCCAGACGCAGCGCGTGTTCCCAGTGCTTCCGGGCTGCCGAAACCTTTCCCCAGGCAGTGAACACGCGCGCCCAGGAAAGATGGGCTTCCATCTGCTGAACAGGGGAGAGTGTCTCCCAGGGAGGCAGGCTTTCCAGTAAGGATTGGGCCTCATCGTAGTTCCCCGATTTCTGGCAGAATGTGATTTGCGCCAGAAGTATATCGATAGCAAGGGGGGAGGAAGGTATGAACGTACGAGTTTTACGCAGGAGCGCTTCCCCTTCCCGGTCCCAGCCAGTGAAGAGGTAAAAACGTATCAGCGCAGGCAGAGCAGCCGAGAGGGCACCGTATTCCCCATGCTCCGCCGCCCAAAGCCAGGCACGGGTTATGTTCTCCTGTTCGGAGCGTAATCGTTGTACTGCCGGGAGGGGATGCAAACTGTACAAGGCCTTCTGCTGCGAAGTCAACAGGTGCAGGTAATACGTGGCGTGAGCCTTTGCCACCCTCTCCTGCTCTCCGCTATGTACCAGTTTTTGTCGTGCAAACTGGTATACCAGTTCATGCATAGTGTAACGCCCATCGTTTTGTCGAATCAGAGCGCGGCGCACCAACATCGTAAGGTCGTCCAGGGTGGCCCTCAGAATGGCTTCAACCGCATTGAGGTCACATCCACCCTGAAAGATAGATAACCCCGCCAGGATACGCTGCTGCGCTGGTGTGAGCAAGAGATAGGAGCCGTTGAGCACTGCTTCGATGCTGCGGTGGCGGGGGGACACATCAGGCATCGTGGTTGTCAAAACTGCAATGCTCGTTACCACACGTTCCGCGATATCGGAAAGGGGCAGGCTCGCGGCCCACCCCGCGGCCAGTTCCAGCGCCAGAGGCCAGCCATCCAGGGTACGACAAATATGAATGAGGGAGGGGATTACCGCTGGTGTAAGGCGAAAGCCATCATCCAGGCGCTGCAACCGCTCCACAAGCATAGACATGCTGGCAACACCGACATCATGCGCATCCGCAGGAACAGGTAATCCATCAAGGTGGCGCACGATTTCCTGCCGGAGTTCCAGCGCATGCCGGGAAGTAGCCAGGAGCGTCAGATTGGGGAGTTTGCGCAGCAAATCAGCAACGAAATCCCTTGCCGCCGGGAGATGTTCCAGGTTATCGAGAATCAACAGGCAGGCTTCCCCCTCCAGGTGACGGATGACAGCACCCAGCGCGGGCTCCCCCTCCAGGGGGCGCCCGCCACAACTTTGTAAAATCGCGCGGGCAAGCGTTTCTTCATCATCAGACTCTACTTCCGCCAGCGAGACGAACCACACGCCCGCAGGGAAGCGCGGCGGGATGGCGGTGTATGCCCGAATGAAGTGGCGCGCGGCAGCCAGGGCCAGACGCGTTTTCCCCATGCCTCCCAGCCCGGTGAGGGTGAGCAAGCGCACATCGGGCGAAGCCAATGCCATGGTAAGGTCATCCAGTTCCTCCCGACGGCCATGGAAGGGGGTACTTTCACACGGCAGGTTATTAGCAATGAATGCAGGTGGAGCAGTACGAAGTTCTCGTTGGGCAAGCACGCGCTGATACAACATCTGCACAGGAGGCGACGGTTGCAAGCCATACTCCGCAAGACCTTTTTCGTAGGCAGCGTAATGTCGGATGGCCGCGCGGTACTCTCCCTGCGCCAGAAATGCCTGTATCAGTTGTCGGTGAGCGGTTTCACGTTCCGGGTCGAAAGCCAGTTGTTTACGCGCTATTTCTTCCATGCGGTAGGGTTGTCCAGCGCGAGCATAGCACTCTGCCAGCCGCGTCATCGCTATCAACGCCTGTCGGCGGTAGCGCGTGCGCAAAGGTTGCAACCAGTCTGCGTAGAAATCGCTCAGCAGGTCCAGCCCTAGAAGAAGGTCAGCGGCATACAGGGTAGCAGCCCTCTGCAGGAATGCGATAGCCGGGTAAGGAGTCTGGTCAAGAGGCGTATGCAGATAAGGCTCTGTGCGAGACATGGCTGCCTCAAAACGATAGACATCCGCGTCTGCCGGGTAAGCCGGGTTCCATCGCAGAGTTTCCTTATCGGTGAGAACGGGCGGCTGTCCATCGGCGGTATCCGGCAGCACTTTACGCAGGCGCAGGATGGTCTGACGCAGGTTGTGCCGCCCCCTCTTCTCGGGAATATCCGGCCAGAGCAAGGTCGCAACGTGCTCGCGGAGATGCGTCCTATCCGGTTCCAGCAAGAGATACGCGGCAAGGGCGGTGACGTTCCTGGCAGGGAAAGACAACGGGGCACCGTCCAATGTTGCCTGAAAGTGTCCAAAAAGAGTA
>DAOTWV010000335.1:0-5818 GCA_034435695.1 Anaerolineales bacterium
AGCAGTTGTACCGCCAACGAAGGAGACCGCTTCGCTTTGCTCGCGGTGACACGCCTGGGAGAAATTTTCGGATAGGTTCTTAGTGCTCCCAGACCTGAAACAAACAAGGCAATTGTACCGTGTTTTGATACAATGGTACCATGCGAATACTGCAAATCTTGAGCGTTAGTGACAGAATTTCCGAAACCGTGTATAGCGCCCAGGCACGACGCCTGTTTGGTGAGGCCGACCTGGTCTTCAGTTGTGGGGATGTGCCTTACTACTACGTTGAGTTCATCGTCAGCGCCCTGGACGTGCCCGTTTTTTATGTGCGCGGCAACCACGCCAAACTGGTGGAGTACGGCAACGCCGGACGCCGCACCGCGCCGGCCGGGGCTGTAGACCTGCACCGCAAAGTGCTCAACCACAACGACCTGCTGCTGGCTGGTGTGGAAGGTTCCGTGCGGTATAGCCGCGGCCCCTTTCAGTACACCCAGCGTCAGATGTGGGGACACGTCCTGCATCTGGTGCCGCGCCTGCTGGTCAACCGTGCCCTGCATGGACGCTATCTGGACATTTTCGTCACCCACGCCCCCCCCTGGGGCATCCACGATATGCCCGACTGGCCCCACCAGGGCATCCGCGCCTTCCGCTGGCTGCTGGATGTCTTCAAGCCGGCCTACCACTTCCACGGGCACATCCACCTGTACGGCCCCTCGGCGCGCTTCCAGAGCCGTTACCGCGAAACAACCGTCATCAACACCTACGGACACCGCTTCACGAGGCTGGAACTATGAGCAACGCCCATCAGGCCCGCGAAGACTTCGACCGCGCCTATCGCAAGGCGCTGTGGCGCAAGATTTTGGGTTGGTTTACTGGCCGTCCCAATCACCTGCTTTCATACGACGAACTGCGTTCCCGCCTGCGCATCCGCGGACAACGCTACCTCGGCTTGCAACAGGTGCCGCTGGATGCCATCATCGGCAGCGTGGGACGTTACCAGGATTTCGACCGCGAATTCCTGCCCACCCAGGTGCACACGCGTGACCGCTGGGTGAACATCGACCGGGCGCGCTACGCCGACATCTCCCTGCCCCCCGTTGACCTGCTCAAAATCGGACAGGTGTACTTCGTGCGCGATGGCAACCACCGCATTTCCGTGGCGCGCGAACGCGGACAGGAATTCATCGATGCGTATGTCACCGAAATCGAAGTGCCGGTGCCCGTCACCCCCGATGCCGACCTGGATGCCCTCGCTCTGGCGCAGGAACGCCTGGATTTCCTGGAGACCACCCGCCTGCAGGAACTGTGTCCCGGCGCACAGGTGGAGGCCAGCCTGCCCGGACAGTACCCCCTCTTGCTGGAACACATCTCGGCGCACCGCTGGCTGCTGGGGGAGCAGCGCCAGGAACCCGTCTCCTGGGAAGAAGCCGTGCGCTCATGGTACACCAACGTTTACGAGCCGGTAGCCCAGGTCATCCGTGAACATGGCCTGCTGGAATCCTTCCCCGGCAGCCGGGAGGCCGACCTGTACCTGTGGATTTCCCGTTACCAGTGGTACCTGCGGCAGGCACACCAGACCCCTGAGGGCGCAACCGCCCCCCAAGAGGCCCTTCCCCCGGTGCGCCGCCTGGCGCGTCTGCTGCGCAACGCCCCCTGGCTGGATGAACTCATGCGCCAGCAGGAATACGCCACCTTCCTGGCGCACACCCACCTGCAGGAGCACTATCCCGACGTAGACCTGCGCACCACCCTCCCCGGCGGCTACGACCGCCTGCGGGAACACATCTCCACCCATCGCTGGTTTCTGGGCGAAGAACGGCAGGCCGAAGTGCCCTATGCCGAAGCCGCGCTGTCCTGGTACGAACAGGTCTACCTGCCGCTGGTAACCTTCTTGCGCGAAGAGCGCTTGCCGCAGCGCTACCTGGATAACACCGAAGCCGACCTGTACCTGTGGGTCAGCGAAGGCGCCCGCCGCTGGCAAGAGCCGTAGCGCAATCCCGCAGACCACCCCTCGCGATGACAAGTAGGCCGGACATTCCTGTCCGGCCGAAAGTTGAGAGACGGCCTCTGGGGCGAAGTCGGTACGGCAGGACAGGCCGAAGGCCTGTCTGCGCAAGGCGAAGCCTTGCGCTACATTCGACCGGAGTCGGGCGCCCTTTCGCACTTCATGTCCCTGGTGTTTGCAGAAATTGTTTGAGAGACGGCCTCTGGGGTGAAGTCGGCATCGTATCTGCGCAAGGCGAAGCCTTGCGCTACATTACCAGGCTCCGAAGCGATTCTCCCAGCCCGTGAGGAGATTGCTTCCCCCTGCCTCAGCGGCAAATCAACGTGGGGATATCCACCTCTTGCAGCACGTTTTCCAGCACGCTGCCCAGCAGCAACTCGCGCAGCGGATGGCGGTTGTAACTGCCAATCAGCAGCAGGTCACAGCCGCGCTCGCGGGCGGTACGTACGATAGTGGGCGCGATAGCCCCGCGCGCTTCGATGTACTCGGCCTGTATCCCCAGGTGTTCCAGGTAAGCGCGTGCCTCCGCCTGCGGGTCGCCCTTGACCAGCGGCGCGTCCACCGTCAGCACACTCAAACGCGTGCCCCACTTGGCGGCCAGATACGCGCCCACGTACAGGGCTTCGCGCGCCCGCGGCGTGTGGTCGAAGGCCAGCAAGGCGTGTTCCATGCGCGTGGCGTGCCGCGGCACCGCCAGAATGGGGCGCGGACAGCGCCGCAGCAGCGTGCGAAACCCCGACCGCCAGCGCCGCCAGATGCGCGGCCCCGGCGCATAGTTCAACTTCATCACCACCAAATCCGCCCAGCGGGCGCGGGCGCAAATCTCCCGGTTGACCTCCCCGCTGACCACGCTCAACTCACCACGCGCGTTGGCATCGTCGCAGTGCTGGGCAAAGGCGCTTTGCAGCATTTGCGGGCGCAGCAGCCGCGCCTCGTAGGCGTCCTCCACCACATGCAGCCCGCGCAGCACGCTGCCGTCTCGCTGTGCAAAGACCAGCGCCTGTTCCACCGCCTGCCAGGCACGGTCATCTCCCTTGATGGGCACCAGCAGAGCATCGAACAGGCGGCCCTCGGCGGGCGATTCCGGTTCCAGGTGCTTCTCGCGCCGCCACTCGCCGGGACGCGGCCCGCGCTCCATGGGGTCGGGCACCAGGATATCGTACAGCCATTGCGCAACCTGCCGCCGCAGATAAGCCGCACGGTGCCCAAAGCGCCAGTGCAGGTCGCGCACGGCCTCATCGGCGCTGACTTCCCACCCCAGCGATGCGGCAATCTGCTGACGGTGCTCCAGCAGCCACAGGAACAGGTCGGTTTCAGTGCGCCTGGGGAAATTGCGCAGCAACCCTTCCCGCCGGATGAGACGCACAACCGGCAGGTACACCTCGTCGTACCACGCCCCCAGCGCCTCCTCGATGGAGACCTCCCGGCGGCGGCGCTTGCTCAGATGCTGCCGGTGCGCCTGAATGTGTCCCTCCAGCACCTCGTATTGCCCCGGACTGGTGACCAGCAAACTGGCCTGGGGGCGCACCTCGTCTATCGGGACGCGCTCCAGAAAACGGGTGTACTCGGCCTTCAGGATGACATCGTCCGGCTGGTCGTCGGGCGTAAGCGGGACGCGCGTCTGCACTTCGGTCACATACGCCTGGATGCTTTCCATCCCGTGCCGGCGCGCCACCGAGACGCGGTGATTGCCGTCCTTGACGAAATACGCCTCCCCGATTTTGTACACCTCGATGGGCGGCAGGCCGCGCATCCCGGTGGTTTTCAGGTTGACGCGCGTCCAGCGGTCGGGGTTGACGTTGGCGCGCGGCAGGAAACTGCGCGTGAAATCGGTGTAGCGCCCCACGCTGCCCACGATGGCATCCAGCGGAATTTCCTGCAGGCCGGCGGCGCGGCCGTCCACGGCGTGCAACTGCTGACGCACCTCCTCGAAAGAGAGCAGCCGCGCCGAGCGCCCGCGCAGACGCGCCAGCAACTCCTCCAGCGTGGCCTGGCGGCGCGCCTCGCGGAAATCTTCGGCTGCGGCGTTATAGGACACTAACTGGTCATGGGGCATGGGCGTCTCCCCTGGGGCGGCGGTAATAGGCCAGCGTCGCCGGGCGCAAGAAGTACCACACGTTGAGCAGCAGGTACAGCACCATCGTCAGTACTTTGCCGGCGGCGGGCAATTGCACCTCCGGGCGCGGCTCGGCGATAGCCAGCACCACCTGCGCGAAGGCCTGCAAACTGTAATACAATACCAGCAGATACAGCAAGGCGCTGCGCGCCCGGTCGTGTCCGGCAAACGTGCCCAGTGCGGCGAACACAATCATCGCCCCCAGCCCGGCGGTCAGCAGCGCCGCCCCGCCGCCTTCCTGCGGCTGACTGCGCATCACCCACAGCACGGTGGCAAAGACCGGCGCCAGCCCCGCAAACAGGGCATCGGCCAGGCTGAGCAGCGCAACCCCCAATGGTCTTGGCGGACGTTGAGAAGCGTTTTCCATGCGTTGATTGTACCCTAAAATGGACGACGGACGACAGACGACAGACCACGGCACGGACGACGGACGACGGCGCGGACGACGGACGACAGACGACAGACGATGGATATCTCGATGAAAACCTTTCTCCCCTACCTCCTTCTGCTTTCCCTTTTGACGGCCTGCAGCGGAACGACCGCCCCCGCGGCGGCTACCGTTTCCCCGGTGACTTCCACCTCCACGGCTGCGCCCGCACCCGCTCAGCCCTCCCCAACGGCTGCCCGCGCCCTCCCGGAGACGCCCGTCACCCTGCTGCCCCTGGATGGTCCCGCCGCACAGCGCAACGCCGAGTTCTCCGGCATGGCCTGGCACGGTGAGAGCCTCATCCTGCTGCCGCAGTATCCCTCCCGCTTCGCGGCTCAGACGGATGGCGCCGATGGCGCGTTGTTCATCCTGTCCAAAGCGGAAATCCTGGATGCGCTGGATGCTTCCCCCGTGCCCGCCCTCACGCCGCGGCCCCTGCCGGTGTTTTTGGGCGACCTGCCTCATCAGGTGCGCGGCTACGAAGGCTTCGAAGCGATTGCCTTCGAGGGGGATACGGCTTGCCTGACCATCGAAGCCTCCCCCGCCGGTATGAAAGGCTACCTGGTGTGCGGCGCACTTGCCCCCGACCTGAGCGCCCTGCGCCTCGACCCGGCCACGCTGACCGAGATACCCCTGCCTGCCCAGGTGCCCAACAAAAGCGACGAATCTCTGCTGTGGACTGCCCAGGGCTGGGCGGCCTTCTACGAAGTCAACGGAGCGCAACTCGCTCCCGCATCGTTTGCCGTGCTTTTCTCTCCCACCCTGGAACCGACGGGTAACGTCCCCTTTCCCCGTCTCGAATACCGCCTGACGGATGTCAGCGCGCTGGATGCGGAAGGGGTTTTCTGGGGCATCAACTACTTCTACCCCGGCGACGTGGAGCAGCGCACCGACGACGACCCCCTGGCGGCGCAATACGGTCTGGGCGCAAGCCACACCCGCGGCGGCCCCGTCGAGCGGCTGGTGGCTTTCCGCTGGACGGCGGACGGCGTCACCCTGCTGGATGCGCCCCCCATCTATCTGCAACTGCTTCCCGACGGCGAAGCGCGCAACTGGGAAGGCCTCGTCCGTCTGGATGCGCGCGGCTTCCTGCTGGCGACGGACAAGTACCCGCAGACGTTATTGGGTTTCGTGCCCGTGAAGTGAGTACGGCGTACGACGTACGACGTACCCCGTACGGCGTACGAAGACGCGATGGGAAGATTCGTGCCCATTCGTGCCCATTCGTGCCCATTCGTGTTATTCGTGTTATTCGTGTTATTCGTGGACTACAGACCCAGCCACTGCG
>DAOTWV010000336.1:0-10294 GCA_034435695.1 Anaerolineales bacterium
TTCCTGTCCGGCAAAAACTTGCAGGACAAGGCTGAGCCTCCCCCTACGCAACATCGAGAGACGGGCTGGAAAGCCCATCCCACAAGTAGGCCGGACATTCCTGTCCGGCAAAAACTTGTGGGACAAGGCTGAGCATCCCCCTACGCGACCTTGCTTCACTACAACGGATAAGGCCGTTTGAAGGCAGCGCGCTATCTCACGAGGCGTATCAGGCGATACGTCACAATGCCCAGGCAAGCATAAAGCCGAGAATAGCCACGATAATTCCCAGGTGAAGAAAGAGGTTGCTTGCCGCCAGCCAGGTCCCAGCAGCAAACAGTTGAATCAGCAAGTTGAGCAGTACCAGCGCCACGCCCACCAGGGGGAGCAGCCCTTTCCGGTGCGCCAAAAATTCCGAAACAGTATCGAGAAAAGTGTTGAATTTATCCAGCATGGAGTCTCCAATACGCAAAGCACGAAATGGTCATGCGCCATCGCCTTTTTTCTCAAACGGAGCATAACGCGCCAGTAAGCGTCCTGGCAGACGGCCGCGAATGAACACGCCCTGTCTGTCATGCTCCACTTGCTCCACCTGCCCCAGTTCATGGAACATGGCAATCAACGCACCTTGTTCATACGGCAGGCGGACCTCCACCGGCACGTACCGCTCATACAGTTGCTCCCCAACCGCCTGTAACAGGGATTCCATCCCCAGGCCTCGCAACGCAGAAATGGCGACCGCGCGCGGGAAATGTTGCGCTACCACCTGCGCACGCGCGGGGTCTTCCAGGCGGTCAATTTTGTTGAGCACGACCAGCACCGGCACGTGCATGGCACCGATTTCCTTTAGCGTTTCGTGCACGGCACTGGCCTGCGCCATGACATTCGGGTGTGTGACATCAATCACGTGCAACAACAAATCCGCATCTGCGATTTCTTCCAGCGTGGCACGGAAAGCGGCTACCAGACTGGTAGGCAATTTTTGGATGAAACCCACTGTGTCCGTGAACAGCGCCCAATGGCCGCCGGGCAATTCAACGCGTCGGGTGGTGGGGTCCAGGGTAGCGAACAATTGGTCGGCGACGTACACATCCGCATCGGCCAGACGGTTCAGCAAGGTGGATTTACCGGCGTTTGTGTAGCCCACCAGAGCGACCACAGGCAGGCGCGCTTTTTTGCGCTTGTTGCGGTAGCGCTGACGGTGTGCGCGCACTTTCTCCAGTTCGCGCTTCAAATGGTCAATGCGCCGGCGGATATCGCGGCGGTCTACTTCCAGTTGGGTTTCCCCTGGGCCGCGCAAGCCGACTCCGCCCACGCTGCCCGCACGCCCGCCCCCACCACCGGCCTGTCTTGCCAGGTGCGTCCAGGCACGCGTCAGGCGCGGCAGGCGGTATTCGTACTGCGCCAATTCCACCTGCAATGCCCCTTCGCGGGTATTGGCGTGCAGGGCAAAGATATCCAGGATGAGCGCTGTACGGTCAATCACACGCACTTTTTCTCCAAAAATGCGTTCCAATTCTCGTTGATGACGGGGAGAAAGTTCGTCATCGAAAAGAATGATGTCGGCCTGCGTTTCTTCAACCAGGAAACGCAATTCTTCCACTTTGCCAGAACCGATAAAGGTCTTGGGGTTGGGTGTTTCGAGACGCTGCGTGAGTTGCCCCACCACATCCAGACCAGCCGTATCAGCCAGCATGGCCAGTTCGTCCAGCGAATCTTCGAGGGGAAGCAGGCTGTTTTGTGAGGGCAGGTCTACTCCCACCAGGAAGGCGCGCTCCCTCGGGCGGGTAGTGGGCAACAGGGCTTTACGAGAAGGCATAGAAAATTCAAGACTCCTTGACGGTAGCAAAAAGTTTTTCCACTCCGGTATCAGGAGGTGCATCCCTCAAGGGCAACAAGACGTGAAACGTGGAGCCAGGGCATTTTTCTTCGTCGTATCCTGGGGATTCCACCCACACTGTGCCGCCATGCGCCTCGATGATGCCTTTGGCAATAGGCAAGCCCAGGCCAGGGCCCCCTCCCTTGAATTTGGTCTTGCCCGAGGAGTGGTGTCGCAGCACATCCCCCAGCCGTCCAAATTTCTGGAAAATCTCGTCCTGGTCAGCGGGGTCAATACCGATGCCGGTATCCGTAATGGTGATTTCCACAAAGCCCGGAAGCATGCGAGCATCCAGGGTGATGCTGCCGCCATCAGGTGTGAATTTGATGGCGTTGTTCAGCAAGTGCATGAAGGCCTGGTACAGGCGCTCCGGGTCGCCATAGGTCATCTTGTGCAGCACGTTGCGTCCGTTGATTTTCAAATTTTGGCGGCGCTCATCCACCAGAGGCTGCACCTCGTGCTTGAGGATGTCCAATACCTGGTCCAACCACAAGGGTTGGAAAGAGAGTTGCAGCAGGTTGTTGTCAATCAACGAGACATCCAGCATGTCATTGATGATATTTTGCAGGCGGCGGGTTCCGCTGGAAATGCCCTCCAGCAATTGACGGGTTTCGGGAGTGAGCACCTGAGAAGGCAGGCGGTCACGGAGCATGGAGGCATAGCCATCAATGAGCGTCAACGGGGTTTTCAATTCATGGGCTGCCACGGAGATGAAGCGCGATTTGCTCTCATCCAGGCGCTGAAGTTCCTGTTGCGCCAGTTCGGCTTGCGCCTGGAGGGCAGCCACCCGCCGTTCCATCTCTTGCAATTGCACGTAGGTAGTCACCCGTACCTGGATGGGCACCATGCGTTGATACAGCAAGATGACATCCTGAGGGGCCAGTAATTCGCGTCCCAGTTCGTAGAGCAGGTCAAACAAGCGGGTACAGATTTCCCCCACCTGGGCTTCTCTGTCCTGGACATCGGTTTCGGTGAGGGCCTCCACCCACTGGTCGGCAAATTGTTCCAGAGAGGATGAGTCGCCACTGGATACCGCGCTGACCAGATGGTCGTAGAACTGCATCAGTTCCCGCTGGAAGCGCACCTGAACATCTGGGATGTGCGCCAGCCTTTGGGCGGCGCGTTTCATCCAGATAGGCCGAATGAGTTGCAAGAGTTCGAGTATGCGCATCAGTCCTCCGGCGAAAGAGAAAGCAACCAGTGGGTCAGGGTATCTCCGATGACCTGTAAACTGTGAGCAGAAACCTTGTCGGCGGTGTCGGCAGTGGTATGCCAGTAGGGGTAATCGAAATCAATCAAATCCACCGCCGGGATACCACGTTGACGAAACGGCAGGTGGTCATCCAGCATGGTGTATTTGTGTTGGGGGATGATGTACTGGTCATACCCCAGTTTGGCGGCCGTCTCCCAGATTTGCGTTCGCAGTTTGCGCTCGGAGTTTTCCTCGAGGTACACATTCAAGTCGGCATCGCCAATCATGTCCACCACCACCACGGCATCCGGTTGGGCCGAGAGCGACTGCGCAAAAGCGCGTGACCCCAGTATCCAATCCCAGCCAGGCAGGTCGCCATTGTCCTCGCCATCGAAGAAGACCAGCCACACCTCCCCCGGCAGGTCTTCAGGCAGGGTACGCGCCAGTTCAAGCAACACGGCCACCCCCGAAGCGCCGTCATTGGCACCGGGAACCGGCTGGTCGCTGCCGCCTGGAGTCTGGTCGGCCACGAGGCGCGAATCGTAGTGTGCCCCAAAAATCACCCACGGACGCCCGCTGCCACGTTTGCCCACCAGGTTATAGAGGTCATGCCCCATCATTTGCACGGATTGGCTTTCAGCCTGCCAACCTGCACGCTTCAGGGTCTGTAAAATCCAGGCCCGCGTCTCAGCATGTGCCTGACTCCCCGGAGTACGCGCGCCCAAAGAGGTTTGATAGAGCACATCCTGATAGGCGCGCTCACCATCAAAGGCTTGCGGTTCGGCAGGGCGTCGAAACGTCACCACCAGGCCAGCGGCCAGCAGCCCTAGAGCAAAAAAAATCGTACGCAAGGTGCTACGTTTCACAAGTCTCCATCTCCGTAAGCAAGGCATCCAGCGCTTGCAAAGCGCGATTGGCATACGCCGCGGCGCGTGCGCGCCGCCCGCGCCGTCCCTTTCCCGGCACGGTTTCCAGCGAGGGCAGAATACCAAAATTGGCTTTCATGGGCTGAAAATCCTCCGCGGCAGCATGCGTGATGTAGTGACACAAGGCTCCCAGCATGGTTTCGGGCGGCAGCACAAGGGGAGCCTCACCGCGCAGCACCCGCGCCGCATTCCAACCGGCCAGCAAGCCAGTAGCGATATTGCCGGCATACCCTTCGACGCCGGTAATTTGTCCGGCGAAGAAGAGGTCATCGCGGGCATGGAATTGCAGGGTGGGACGCAACAAAGCAGGCGAAAAAATAAACGTGTTGCGGTGCATTTGCCCGTAACGGGCAAACTCCGCATGTTCCAGGCCAGGAATCATGCGAAAGACGCGCCGCTGCTCCGGGAATTTCAAGTTAGTCTGAAAACCCACCAGGTTGTACAACGTCCCCGCCAGGTTATCCTGACGCAATTGCAACACAGCGTAAGGGCGTTTGCCGGTACGCGGGTCGCGCAATCCAACGGGGCGCATGGGACCGTACGCCAGGGCATCCCGTCCGCGGCGCGCCAATACCTCGATGGGCAGGCACCCCTCGAAGAAACGCCCTTTCCCGGCGCGCACGCCTCCCTCCAGTACCAGTTCGAATTCCTTCAATTCGATGCGCTCGGCTGACAACAGGGCATCGACAAAGGCCTCGTATTCCTCGCGGTTCATCGGGCAATTGATGTAATCCCCTGCCTCCTGCTCCCCGCGTCCATACCGAGAGGCCCGGAAAGCGACCTCGAAATTGATGGAATCCACGGTCACCACCGGCGAAATAGCATCGAAAAAGTAAAGATGCTCCTGCCCGGTCAACGTGCTGAGGGCGGCAGAAAGACGATTGGAGGTCAGCGGCCCCGAAGCCACCACCGTGGGCGTTGACGGGATTTCGGTGACTTCTGTGCGAATGATTTCGATGTTGGGGTGCTCCTGCAGGGCCTGTGTCACGCAACGGGAAAACCCTTCCCTATCCACTGCCAGGGCGCCCCCTGCAGGAACAGCATTGGCATCTGCACAGCGTATCAAGAGCGAATTCAGACGCCGCAGTTCCTCTTTCAACAAACCCGGCGCGCGGTCGGGCAAATTAGAGCCTAACGAATTGGAACATACCAGTTCGGCAAGGTCGCCGCCGGTATGTGCGCCAGTAGACACCTTCGGGCGCATTTCATACAGGCGCACCCGAATGCCGCGTTGCGCCGCCTGCCAGGCCGCCTCCGTGCCTGCAAGCCCCCCGCCAATGACAGTCAGTGTGTGTGTGTTGGTCATAAGGTCGTCGTTCTTGGCCTGAGACAGGCCCCTCCAGGGTTTCAATTGTACCAAAGGGAAGTGTAAAATGCCGTACAATCGCGTGACAGGGAAACACCAAAACGTACGCCGCGATATCTTCGACAAACACCGCCTGCTATCAGACAAAAACCTGCAGCCTCACACCTGGCACGAATCTTGCAACCAGAGCATAAAGCGCCTATACTTGCTGCGAGGAAATCATGTATCAACTTCAGGCCAACGAACTCCGCACCCTCACCACCGCCCACCTCGCCCAAACCATGAGCCTGCTTGCGCTCAACGTGGAGGAATTGGGAGAAAAAATTCACACTCTGTTGGGGGAAAACCCGGCACTGGAACTGCGCGCCCCCACGCGTTGCCCGCAATGTCTGCGACCACTCCGGGAGGATGCCCCTTGCCCGGTATGCAGCACACCCTCCAGAGAGCAGGATGCGGAACCTGTGGTCTTTCTCTCTCACCGTTGGGAAACCAGTTCCTCCCCCGCGGGGGGCGCGGGGACTTCCGAGGAATTCCCATCCCCAGAGGAATACCTGCGCGCCGAGAGCGACCTGAAAGTACACATCCTGCGCCAGATTGCCCCGGCGCTCTCTCCACAAGACCGCCCCCTGGCTGCCCACCTGCTCACCAGCCTGGATGAGGACGGGCTGTTGCCCATTTCCTCGCTGGAGGTAGCGCGTTACCACCATGTTCCGCTCAGCCGCGTAGAGCATGTACTGCACCTGATTCAACATGCCGACCCTCCCGGCGTAGGTGCAGCCACGCCATCCGAAGCCCTGCTGATTCAACTGGATGTGCTGAGCGAAACGCGCCGCATCCCCGCGTATACCCGGCGTATCATCCAGGAACATCTTGCGCATCTGGGACGCAATCAACTGCATGAAATCGCGCAACGACTGAGTGCCCCCCTAGCAGCCATCGTCCAGGCGGCACAATTCATCCGGCAAAATCTGAATCCCTATCCGGCGCGTGCCCACTGGGGCGATTGGCGGAGCGGAGAAGCCCCTGCGCCTGCTGTGTATCACCGTCCGGATGCTATTTTCCAACTGGCAGACCCTCAGGATGAACGCAGCCCTCTGGTCGTAGAAATTCTGGCGCCGCTACGTGGGCAACTGCATATCAACACTGCTCTGCAGCAAGCCTTGCAAGAGATGGATACAGCCCAGCGCAACGCCTGGCAGCAAAACATCGAGCGCGCTCGCCTGCTCATCAAATGCCTGGCGCAGCGCAATCAGGCGTTAGCGCAATTGCTGCGTTTCCTTGCGCGGGAACAGCGCGCCTTCATCTTGCACGGCGACCGACATCTGCGTCCCATTACACGTGCTGAGGTTGCCGCGGTGCTGGGCGTGCACGAATCCACTGTTTCCCGCGCCGTTTCAGGAAAAGCGATACAATTACCCAACCGCCGCATCATTCCCCTGGAACGTTTTTTCGACCGTAGTCTGCCTGTACGCGCTGCTCTGCGCGATATCGTATCTTCCGAAACCAGACCACTCAGCGATTCGCAACTGGCCGAGCAGTTAAGCACGCAGGGTTTTGCCATTGCGCGGCGCACAGTGGCCAAATATCGCCAGATGGAAGGCATTCTGCCTGCCCGCCTGCGGCATCAAAACCATCCCGCCCACGCCACCCCCTGAGCCAATGCCTGCCACACAGAATCTGCTTTCGCTCATCCAGACATCCAGTTTGCAGGTGCCCATCGCAGCATCCCTGCTGGAATTGCTGCCAGATGCCGCCTTGTTGGCACACCTGGACAATCAACGGATACTGGCAGCCAACAGCGCAGCAACCGCATTGACCGCGTACAACTATCGTCAATTGTTGCGCCACACCATCCCACAGTTGCTGCAAGATTTCGACCTGCAGCGCGATTTGCAACCAGCCAATGCAAAGCAATATTTTCAACGCACTCTGCTCGCAGCAAATGGCAAACGTCACCTGGTACGCGTCACCTGCCACCCTATTGGCGAGAATACCCCCTGGGTGGTTCTCCGCATCCACAAGGCCATTGCACACCCCCAAACCACGCCTGTTCCCCCCACGCAGTGGGAAAATCAATTCATCGAAAGCATCGAGCGTATCATCCAACTTATCGAAACAGGCCCGCCTCAAAAGGCCTTGTGGGAACATCTGTTGCGCGCAATTCAGCCACTAACCGAGGCGCGGTTGCTGGCATTCTACCAGGTCAGCAGCACAGGCCCACAGGCGCGCTGCATAGCCACGTTGCCGGCACAAACCCCTCTCCCCATGGTTCTGGAGGCTCATACCCTGGCTGCCCTGAGCATGCCGCTGCTATGGCATCCCGGTGCCCCTGCACGCACGCCCCTGGAGGGGGTTGCAGACACAAATGGCTGGCGTTATCTCTCCTGCGTTCCACTAGGGACGGGACACGAAATGCTCGGCGTGCTTTGTGCAGCAGACCCGGAACGGCGCCCTTCCCCCCGTCTGCAGATGGCACTGCACACCATGAGCAAGGTCTTTACCTTGCTCATCCACCATAACAGCGTGCTGAAAAATGTGCGCTACCAGAACGCGCGGTTGGCTGAGGAAGTTGAAACCTATCGCCTGCTCGCCGAACACATTCCCATGGGGGTTTTGTTCCTGGATGCCGACAAGCGCATCCAGTTGCTCAACCCAATGGCCGAAGCCCTGCTGGGTTACCAGAATGATGAGGTGCTTGGCTGGATGGTGGAAGATGTGGTCATCGGTGCGGATAATTTCTCCCAGCAAATAGCCCGCGCCATGCAGGGCGAGGTTATCCACAGTTTGGGAGCAAAATGCGAACTGCACCACCGCAATGGGTACGCTTTTCCGGCCAATGTACAAATCATTCCCACCTCTCAGGCATCTCAGGGTCCCCGTCTTTTGGTGCTCATCGAAGACATCAGCCAGCACGAAGCCATGGCCAACCAGACTCGCAAACTGGAACAGCAAGCCCGGCTGGGAGAGGTGACGTCTATTTTCGCCCACGAGGTACGCAACCCCATCAACAACATCCAGATGGGGCTGCAATTGCTTTCTGTCAGCCTGTCGCCCGATGAGGCCACCCAGGACACGCTCCAACGCATGCAAAATGACCTGCAGCGCCTCACCGAACTCATGGACTCTGTCCTGGCGTTCTCGCGCAGCCATGTACGCAAACAACACCAGCCGCTCGATTTGCGTCTGCTGCTGAGCAACCTGCTTGGTCGCTGGAGAGCACGTTTAGCCCGCCAGAAGGTGCAGCACCGCTTTGACGCCCCAGAAAATCTACCTCCCATCAACGGCCACGCGCCCTCCCTGGAACAAGTCTTCAACAACCTGTTCAGCAATGCGTTGCGCGCCATGCCCGATGGAGGCACCCTGGTTGTACGCATCACTCCCCAGATATCTCGCAAAGGCAAGCGCTCTCTGCGTGTTGATGTGGCCGACACCGGCATTGGTATTCCGCCAGAAATTCAAGAACAAATCTTCAAGCCTTTTTTCACCACCGACCAGCAAAAAGGCACCGGTTTGGGGTTGGCCATCACGCAGCAAATCATCACTGACCACCAGGGTACCATCCAGGTACAGTCCTACCCAGGCGGGGGGACCATTTTTCGCATTTACCTTCCGGTTCCCGAAGCGCCCTCATCCGCTCCTGATACAAACGAAAAGGAAACCCGCTCATGAGTGCCACTATTCTCATCGTAGACGACGAAGAAAATGCCCGCCACATGCTGTCTACCTATCTCACCAGACAAGGATACGAAACGATAGCGGTCTCTACATTGGAGGCTGCCCGTCGCGAAATTGACGAGGAACGTGCCGATATTGTCCTGCTGGATGTCAAACTGCCCGACGGATACGGGCCGCACCTTTTGGCAGAGACCGCGCACATCCCCAACCGCCCCCCCATCATCCTCATCACCGCTTTCGGTGAAATCGAAATGGCCGTAGAGGCCATGAAAAACGGAGCACACGATTTCCTGCAAAAGCCTATTTCTTTTGAACGCCTGGAACAATCCATTCAGCGCGCCCAGGAAATCATCGCCATGCGCCGCGAACTGGCACACCTGCGCCAAACACAGCGCCGCAGTCTGGGAGGCATGGTGTTCAAAAATGCGGCAATGAAGCGCCTGCTGGGGCAGGCACAACGTGCAGCCCAGGCATCAGTGTCGGTGCTGATTACCGGGGAAACCGGAACCGGCAAAGAGGTACTGGCACGCGCCATCCATCAGATGGGGCCGCGCGCTAATAAACCCTTCATCGCTATCAACTGTGCAGCCATCCAGAGCACAGTCCTGGAATCCGAACTCTTTGGGTACGAAGCCGGTGCTTTCACCGGAGCGGAAAAACGCAAGGCTGGCCTGATGGAAGTCGCCGATGGCGGCATCCTCTTCCTGGATGAAATTTCCTCCATGCCAATGGACATGCAGGCCAAGTTGCTGCGCGCCCTGGCTGAGCGCAGTTTTCGCCGCGTGGGCGGCACCCGTGAAATTCGGGTGGATGTGCAGGTGTTGGCTGCCTCCAACCGTGACCTCCCTGCCATGATTGCCGAAGGCCGTTTTCGCGAAGACCTGTATTACCGCTTGAAGGTAGTGGATTTGGACATTCCGCCGCTACGCGAACGGCAGGATGAAATTCCCGACTTGATTGGCCTCTTCATTCGGGAAAACAATCCTCGCATGGGGTTGAATATCGAAGGCGTAACCCCGGCGGCACTGGCAGTCCTGACGCGCCATACCTGGCCTGGAAATATCCGGGAATTGCGTAACGTCATCGAACGCGCCATGCTGTTTTGTGATGACGCCCAAATCGACCTGCCCCACCTGCCGCCGGAAATGGTACGCCAGGCGCATCAAGCCGGGTGAAAGGCAAGAGAGCCAAAGAGAGGGAACAACAAGGTCGCGTAGGACAAGGCTCAGCCTTGTCCTGCAGGGTACTGGTTCTGATGTTTTTTGTGGTCAGCATAAGGCTGCGGCATGCGAGCTTGAAATGAGCAGATTGTGAAGCCAATTCTGGTGGTAAACAAA